>JAFWQM010000174.1 GCA_017509065.1 Clostridia bacterium | reverse complement strand
TTATTGCTCGCCCAATTGAATCGTGAATTCAGATGCGGGATGAGAAATCGTTCCAGACAAGGAACTAAACCGCAGGAATACTGGGGCCGAAGCGCTCGAAAAACAATCCGGTGGATTGTTTTTAGCGGAGGCCGGGCGGCAGCCCAGGGCCGAAGGATATTTCAAGGTTGAGTGACGCAGGATGGACCGATTTATCGCCCGCAGATAATTCACGATTTAGTTGGGCGAGCAGTAATATAGGAAAAAACTACACATCCTACCTCCTACTTCCTGCCTCCTACCTGATCCTGAAACCTCGCCGCAATCCATTCCCCATCCCTGACGGCAACCACCCGAAGCTCCCCGTCCTGCCGGGGTTCTCTACCTCGGACGGGGGCGGCGGTGACGATGATTTGGGGCTTCGGCGCGTCTTTCGGGAGGGAAGAAAGGGCCGCCTCAACGGTACGGCCCAGGATTTTTCCGGTCAAACTTCCATGATCTCCTTTTCTTTTTCGGCGGCGACCTTATCCACTTCCTTAATCTGCGCGTCGGTGAGCTTCTGCAGCTCGTCCTCGGCTTTGCGCTGGTCGTCCTCGGTGATCTTGGAATCCTTCTTCAGTTTCTTGATCTGCTCCATTGCGTCGCGGCGGGTGTTACGCATGGCGACCTTCGCTTCTTCCGCGCCTTTGCGCACCACCTTGGTCAGCTCCTTGCGGCGCTCTTCGTTCAGTTCGGGCACCACCAGGCGGATCACCTTGCCGTCATTGGAGGGGTTCATGCCCAGGTCGCTCTTCTGGATGGCCTTTTCCACCAGGGGAATCGCCTTGGGGTCCCACAGGGAGATGGTCAGCAGGCGGGGTTCGGGGCTGTTGATGTTGCCCATCTGCTTGAGTGGCGTCGCGGTGCCATAATAGTCCACCATGATGCGGTCAAGAATCTGCGGGTTCGCGCGGCCCGCGCGCAGGGACAGCATATCGCGCTGATAAAATTCCCTGGTTTTCATCATTTTGCTCTTGGCGTTGTCGATTACCTCATGGTACATGTTCATGCCTCCTGTTCGTGCTTTGTAATTCTTGCTTCTATTTTACTCTGTTTTGGGGAATTAGGCAAGCGGTTTTTATTCAGAGTGCAGAGTACAGATATGTTTTACCAGTCCTTGAAATTGCTTTCACAATACTCAGTTTTCAGATCCCTCCACTCCGTTTCGCTCTCGCTTCACTTCGGTCGGGATGACAGAGGGGGAGCTTTGGGAAAAAATATTGAGTTACGTGGCTAACTTTACAGAAACCAACTTAATTTGTCATCCCGACCGGAGCGAAGCGGAGTGGAGGGACCTGATACCAGGTCACTGTGCTGATAATTTCGTGGATTGCTGTAAACTGAACTCTGTACTCTCTTTGATCTTCCTCCCCAGCATCCTTTCCGCCAATTCCGTGTTTCCTTCCTGCAAAGCCTTTCGGATGGCGGTGCTGGAAATCCTTTGCCCGTCGGGCAGCGATACCTGGGGCACGACGGTCAGGCCGACGCCCGCTTCATCGCAGAGGGTCCGCAATTCATCCACGCCCCAGCCGCCTTTGTAGCCGAAGCGGTGGTCGTCGCCGCAGACGACATGGCGGGCGTTCAGCTGACCCAGGACGACAGTACGGAAAAAGTCGTCGCCCCGCATGCAGCGCATGTCATCCGTGAATGCGCTGACCGACACCATATCCGCCCCGTACTGCCTGAGCAGCGCTTCCCGCTCGGGCAGCGAAGTCAGTTCAAATTCCTTTTGCCCCGGCGCGTGGTCGAAGGTATGGGCGCAGACGGGCAGACCCAGCCGCTTTCCTTCCGCCCGGGCAGCCCGCAGCAGCGCCTGGTGGGCCAGGTGCACGCCGTCAAAAAAACCCAGGCATACCACGCAGGGCACATGCTCTTTTTCCAATAAGGTTTCTTCCAATGAGCGTATCTCCTTTGATCACAGGCTGGAACGCGGCGAACCGCACGGCGGGAATATTTTATCATATTTTATCCGTCCGCGCAATCTGCCGACAGCCGCTCAATAGATTGTTTTGATTTCATCCACGCCCACCTGGCGGCAAAAGTCCTCCAGCCCACGGCTGTCCACCATCATCAGGTCATGGAATTTGCCGGTGGCCTTGTCAATGAAACCCACGGTCATTTCTCCCGTGCAGATGCTTCGGCGCACGGCAGGCTCCTGGGTATTCGGGTCAAAGGGAAACCGGGGCAGCGGTTTATTGCGAAACAATGGCATCGTGTCCGCTTCCTTTCCTGTTTCAATGTTATGAATGCATCATACCATTTTGTGGCGTTTCTGGCAAGCGTTCAACAGAAATTTACATGCCGGGGCGAGAAAGCGCATTGCCAGCGGGGGCTTGCCGTGATATAATGATGTTCATGGAAATACCCGACGGATGGGAGGAATCGAAATGAAAAAAGCGCTGGCATTGATTCTGCTGCTGTGCCTGCTGCCGCTCAGCGGCCTGTCTGAATACAAGGTGACCAAGCGCAACCTGGCGGTGAAATACAATACCGACACACTGAAATATACCATCGAAGAACTGAAGCTGAACGGGACGGCCTGTTACGTGACAAAAATCTGGATGGCCGACCCTGCGCGGCAGATCAAAAAAGTCATTTCGCCCTGGCATGAAAAGCTGGCGAAGGCGGAGGACCTGGCCAAGAAAATCAAAGGCGCGGCGATTGTCATTAACGGCAGCGGCTACGTGAGCCCCACCTACCCCGAGATCCCCGACAACTATCCCGGCACCAGCGCGGATTATTACTATACCCCGCTGGGTTCCATCACGGTGGTGGACGGGGAAGTGTACCGGAATCTTCCGGGCGTGCCCTACTACGGCCTGACACTGGAGGAGGACGGCCTGCATATGTACGTTGGCGCGGACAACGAAGAAGTGCTGGCCCGCAACCCCATCCAGACCTGGAGCTTCTACGAAGGCTGCCCCATGGCGCTGAACGGGGAAAGCCTGGTGGACGAAACCTGGCGATTCGCCACCACCCGCTATATCCGCACTATCATCGCCAAGCTGCCGGAGGAAAACACTTATGTGATCCTCACCGGCACCTCCAGCCACGGTCTCAGCCTGATTGAAGCCAATGAATTTCTGGAAGGCGAGTACCATCCCGAATGGGTCTACGACCTGGACGGCGGCCCGTCCTCCGCGCTGTTCCGCCGCCTGCAGGGCAAAAAGACATTAAGGCTCATCTACGGCGCGGGGCAGAAGATCGTGGATGTAATGGGGTTTGTGGAATAACCGCGAAAACAAACATACAATCAGCACAATAAAGGCGGTGAAATCATGCTTCTTGAAATCATGAATCAGCATATCGTCCTTCCTCAGTATCTTGACTTTGCGATCCGCATTGTCGTGGCCTGCATATGCGGCGGCATCATCGGCGTGGAGCGCAGCATCCGCCTGAAAGAAGCGGGTGTGCGCACACATCTGCTGGTGTGCTGCACAGCGGCGCTGTTCATCATTGTGTCGAAATACGGCTTTGCCGACCTGACCACTGCAGAAAGCATGGATGTTTGGGGTGTCCGCGGCGCGGACCCCGCCCGTATCGCCGCCCAGGTGGTCAGCGGCATCAGCTTCCTGTGCGCGGGCGTCATCTTCAGGCAAGGCGCTACGATTAAAGGTCTGACCACCGCCGCCGGCATGTGGGCGACCGCAGGCATTGGCCTGGCTTTGGGCGCTGGCATGTACCCGCTGGGCATTTTCATTACCATCGCGGTGGTGATGATTCAGTTCGTCATGCACCGTCTGCCCATTCTCAACGATCAGTATCAGAATAACCATATCGAAATCACCGTCACCGATGACACGGGGTTCCGCAACGCCTTGTTCAAACAGCTGGATGCGTGGCACGCCCAGGTGATGGAGACCAGCATCACCACCAACAAGGACGGCACCACCTCGTATTCCCTGAGTGTCAAAATGAAAAACAGCATAAAGCAGGAGGATATTTTTGCCTTCCTGGAAAAGACCAGCAACGTCACGTTCTTCCGCCGGACGACCAACGGTTAAAACAGGTTTCCGATGCGCTCCATTGCCCATCGCCCTCCTCCCGGACGGGCGATGGTTTTTTCCTGTCCGATCATCAGTTTTTCTTTCTCCAAGGATTGACAGGAAACAGATTAATATGTTATTATACTATCGGTTCATTACAGTAAAGCAGTAAAGAATCATATAATGAAAGAAAGAGGGAAAAATCAATGAAGAAACTGATGAAGGTTTTCGCGCTGATGATGGCGGTTATGATGCTGCTGAGCAGCGCAGCGTTTGCCGAGACGGATATGGAATACGTCGTGACCAAGGGCAAGCTGGTCGTCGGCATCACGGACTTTGAGCCTATGGACTTTAAAGACGAATCCGGCGCGTGGATCGGCTTCGACGCCGACGTGGCCAAGGCATTCGGCGAGTACCTTGGCGTGGAAGTCGAGTTCATCGAGATCGAATGGGACAACAAGATCCTGGAACTGGACAGCAAGGCCATCGACTGCGTGTGGAACGGCATGACCCTGACCGCCGAGGTCATGAGCGCCATGGAAACCTCCAACGCTTACTGCAACAACGCCCAGGTGGTAGTGCTTGCCGCGGACAAGGCGGCGGACTATGCCGACGTGGCTTCTCTCTCCGGGCTAACCTTTGCGGTGGAAGCCGGCAGCGCGGGCGAAGCGGAAATCGACGCGCTGGGTTATAACAAAGTGGCCGTCACCTCCCAGGCCGCGGCCCTGATGGAAGTGGCCGGCGGCACCGCCGACGCTGCCGTGATCGACGCGCTCATGGCCGCCGCCATGGTGGGCGAAGGCACCAACTACGCCAACCTCACCTATACCCTGGCCCTGAACAGCGAAGAATACGGCGTGGGCTTCCGCAAGGGCAGCGACCTCGCCGCCGCGCTGAACGACTTCTTCGCCGCCGCCTATGCCGACGGCACCCTGCTTGCCGCCGCCGAGGCCTATGGCGTCCAGGCCGCGCTGATCGCGCAGTAACGAAAGATTTTTCTGGGGGGAACCGCTCTTTGTAGAACAAAGAGCGGTTTTCCCCAGGCCCCCTTCCGAGAAAGCCGTAAGGGGTTTTTCTTTAATGTCAAGCAGAGTTGAAACAGCCGGGCCGTTTGTTTTGTACAGCCCGGCTGTGCCTATATTATTCACGAACGGGGAATACATATGGAATTGATTTTACAGCAAATGCCCATCGTTATCAACTCTCTGAACGTGGGATTTCTCCAGACCCTGCGGCTGTTTTTCGTCACCCTGCTCGGCGCGGTGCCGCTGGGGCTGGTGATCGCGTTCGGGTCGATGAGCCGCTTTAAACCTTTAAGCATCCTGACCCGGGTGATCGTGTGGATCATCCGCGGTTCGCCGCTGATGATCCAATTGCTGATCATCTATTATTTCCCCGGCCTGGTACTCCACAACCCCATCTGGGGCGGCGGGGAAAGCGGGAGGTTCCTGGCAGCGTCGGTAGCCTTTATCATCAACTATGCCTGCTACTTTTCCGAAATCTACCGCGGCGGCATCCAGAGCGTGCCGGTGGGCCAGATCGAGGCGGGCAAGGTGCTGGGCATGACAAAGGGCCAGATCTTCTGGCGCATCAAGCTGATGCAGGTGGTCAAGGCGATCGTGCCGCCCATGTCCAACGAAATCATCACGCTGGTGAAGGATACGTCCCTGGCCCGCATCATCGCTTTGCAGGAAATCATCTGGGCGGGCCAGGCGTTCATGAAGGGCAGCCAGGGCATTTCCGGCGCCATCTGGCCCATGTTCTTTACCGGCGTGTACTACCTGATCTTCAACGGCGTGCTGACGCTGCTGCTGGGATGGGTGGAAAAGAAGCTGAACTATTACCGCTGAGGAGGGAGAAGCCATGCTGAACGCGACGAACCTGAAAAAGAGCTTTGACGGCCTGGGCGTGCTGCGGGACATCTCCCTGCAGGTGAACGAGGGCGAAGTGGTCGCCATCATCGGCAAAAGCGGCTCGGGCAAGAGCACGCTGCTGCGCTGCCTCAACAACCTGGAGCAGGTGGACGGCGGCACCATCGAGATCGACGGCCAGGCGCTGGTGAAGGACGGGGTCTACGGCGCGCCGAAGGAGCAGCGGGCCATCTGCCTGAAAATGGGCTATGTGTTCCAGAACTTCAATCTGTTCCCTCATATGAATGTGCTGCGGAACCTGACGGAAGCCCAGGTCTGCGTGCTGAAACGGGACAAGGAAAAAGCCGCTGCCTACGCTCGGGAGCTGCTGAAAAAAGTGGGCCTGGCCGACAAGGAAGCGGCCTACCCCTACCAGCTCTCCGGCGGCCAGCAGCAGCGCGTTGCCATCGCTCGCGCCTTGGCGCTCGATCCGGAAATCCTGTGCTTTGACGAGCCCACATCCGCCCTCGATCCCCTGCTCACCCAGGAGGTGCTGGGCGTCATCCGCGCCTTGTCGAAAGAAAAGCGCACCATGATCGTGGTCACCCACGAAATGAACTTCGCCCGCGAGGTCGCCGACCGGGTAGTGTTTATGGAAGAAGGCGTCATCGTGGCAGAAGGAAAGCCGGACGAAGTGTTCGGCAGCGATAAGGTCAAGGCGTTCGTGGGGCTTGGAGACTAAAACAGTTTACTGGGGGAAACCGCTCTTTGGGTAACCTCATCCGGCGCTTCGCGCCACCTTCCCCTGCGAGGGGAAGGCTGAGAGCGGTTTCCCCCAGACCCCTTTCCGAGAAAGGCGATAAGAGAAAAGTATAAATACAGAGATCAGATAATCTGAAAAAGCAAGCAGGATTCCGCTTTTGTATGACGAAATAAAACTGTACTCTGTACTCTTTTATCCTGACGATCACGGAGGAGGAACACCATGAGCGGATATTTGGACGCGGGAACATTCAAGCTGGGCTTTGGTTTAATGCGTCTGCCCAAGAACCCGGACGGCAGCATTGACGTGCCACAGGTCAAGGAGATGGCGGACAGATTCATCGCCGCGGGCGGCACCTATTTTGACACGGCATTCGTCTACGACGGGGGAAAAAGCGAGGAAGCCTTCAAGGCTGCTGTGGCGGACAGGTATCCCCGCGGCGCGTATACCGTGGCGACCAAGCTGAACGCAATGGCTGCGCCTGAGAAAAACGGGGAAAGCGCCAGGCAGGAGTTTTTCACCAGCCTGGAGCGCACCGGCGCGGGCTATTTCGATTTTTACCTGCTGCATGCCATTCAGCGCAGCAATTTCCACCTGTATGAAGACTACGGCATCTGGGACTTCGTGAAGGATCAGAAGGAAAAGGGTCTCATCAAGCATTGGGGTTTTTCCTTCCACGCCGATCCCGACCTGCTGGAAGAACTGCTCGCCGCCCATCCGGACGCAGAGTTCGTGCAATTGCAGATCAACTACGCCGACTGGGAAAACCCCGGCGTGGCCTCCCGCAAAAACTGGGAAATCTGCAAGGCCCACGGCAAGCCGGTGGTCGTCATGGAGCCGGTGAAGGGCGGCATCCTGGCCGACCCCATCCCCGAAATAAAGGAAATCCTGAAAGCGGCGAACCCCGACGCTTCCTTTGCCAGCTGGGCGCTGCGCTTCGCCGCCGGGTTGGATAACATCATGGTCACGCTCAGCGGCATGAGCAGCCTGGCCCAGATGGAAGATAATCTCAGCTTCATGAAGGATTACAAACCCCTTTCAGAAGCCGAACGCGAAGTGATCAAACAGGCCCAGAAAGCCCTGGATGCCGATAAATCTATCCCCTGCACCGCCTGCCATTACTGCACAAAAGGGTGCCCCATGCAGATTCCCATTCCCGAAATCTTCAATGTGGAGAACCGCAAAAAGGGCAGCCCCCGCTTCCGCACAGTCCGGGAATACACCATCGTGACCCAGGGCAGAGGCAAAGCCGGCGACTGTATCCAGTGCGGCCAGTGCGAAAACGCCTGCCCCCAGCATCTGCCGATCATCAAACTACTGCAGGAATGCAGAGAGCTTGAGCAATAGCAGCCGGAGGAGTTTTTCTGGGGGAAACCGCTCTTTGGAGGTCAAAGAGCGGTTTCCCCCAGCCCCCCTTCCGAGAAAGCCATAAAGGTTTTCGGACTTTTTGCCATTTTGCGAATACCTTTGCTTATAAAAGCCTAAACAATCAGCGGAATAAACAGCGCCGCCGTGCAAAGAAGCCACCCGGCGATAAACAGCACGGCGTGTTTTCTTTCCGCGTGGATTGCGATGAACTCACGAATCAGCGCGCTGGGCCAGTAATAAAACGCCACATGGCTGCCGATGCCGGTGCAGTTGAGACCGATTTTACTGCAATACCTGAGCGCCCTGTATACATGGTAGTTGCTCGTTACGAGCGCCGTGTATTTTCTGCCCTCGATGCCGTCCAGTATGCGCTTGGAGTTTTGCAGGTTTTCAAACGTGGTGGCGGACGTATCCTCCACGATGATATCAGACGCCGGGATGCCGTGGGCGATCAGGTAGTTCTTCATCGCCTCCGCTTCGGAAAGGCTTTCATCCGCTCCCTGTCCGCCTGAAGGAATCAGTTTGGGCGGCGTCGGGTCTTTGCGGTATACCTCGATGGCTTTATCCAGCCGGTCCGCCAGCAGCCTGGACACCCTCTCCCCTTCCAGCAGCCCCGCGCCATGGATGATGACATAGTCAAAATCTTTCTTGCGGGGGATGATCTGCAGGAACAGCGTGTAGAGCATGAAGATGAGAAACGCCCCGGAGCCGTAGATCACGGTCACGCTGATCACAGCGCCGACAATGTAATATGCCGAATGGTAAAACGCTTCCTCCGTCGGGAATCTGTCTGTGAGATAAAAGCCGATGACAGTCGCAACCGTCGCCACCTCGCCGAATAACATAACCAGCCCGAAACCGAGGGAAAGCAGCTGGGACAGATGCTTTCCTTCTTTTCTTATCATGACCAGGCCGTTATGAATCAGGAAAAACGGCACGATCAAAAGACCCAGCGCCGATGCGTTGATCATGAAAACCAGCACGTTTTCCATATACGGCCCGGAAAGCGTGAGGATAAACGGAATGACAGAGACCAATGCAATAAACAGCAGATAGCAGTTGCGGTATCTGCTTCTGTCCCTGCTGAGGAAAAAAGTGAACACAGCCCAGCAGAAGAGGGATAACAAACCTGTCGCAAGAATCATTCGCATTTTTTTCTCTCCGGTATCTAAGCACTGTCGGGGTTATTTCTCCGGCTCATTCAGCTTCGCGTACACTTTATTATATCACAAAAAATCTTTTCAGCCTATGCCTTCGCGATTTATTTCATTTCGGTTTCTGATAAAAAGGCAACTTCTTTACTTTGTTATTAGCTACGGCAACGGTTTTATCTGTAAAAATACGAACAAAAAAGCAAAAATACAGCAGAAAGACCACCTTCTTCTGTTGAAATAAGCTATTTCTCCTTGCGCCGCGGAAGGTTGTTTGCTATAATGTACGTGATTTTCCCCCAATGCACGAATCGGATGAAAACGCGGCGGACGGGAAATCGGCATAGTATGACGATTAAGGAAGATGATTCATCTTCGGGAAAGAGGGATTTATCATGAAGCCCTACGCGGAAATGACGGTGGAAGAATTAAACGCCGAATACGACCAATTGAAATCGCAGTACAAAAAAATACAGGCCCTGGGCATGAGCCTGAACATGAGCCGCGGCATCCCCTGCCAGGAGCAACTGGACTTGTCCATGGAAATGATGGACGTGCTGGACTCCTATTCCGACCTGACCTGTGACGACGGCACCGACTGCCGCACCTACGGCCAGCTGACCGGCATCCTGGAAGCCCGCGAGCTGCTGGGCGACATGATGGAAAACAACCCCAAGGACATAATTATTTACGGCAACTCTTCGCTGAACGTGATGTTCGACACCATCAGCCGTGCCTGGACCCACGGCATCATGGGCAACACGCCCTGGTGCCGCCAGGACGTGGTGAAGTTCCTGTGCCCGGTGCCGGGCTATGACCGGCATTTCGCCATCACGGAATATTTCGGCATCCAGATGATCCCCGTGCCCATGACGCCCACCGGCCCGGATATGGACATGGTGGAGCGGCTCGTGCGTGAGGACGCCACCATCAAGGGCATCTGGTGCGTACCCAAGTATTCCAATCCCCAGGGCATTTCCTACGACGACGAGACCGTGCGCCGCTTCGCCCGGCTGGAACCCGCAGCCCCGGACTTCCGTATTTTCTGGGACAACGCCTACGGCATGCACCACCTGTACGACCACAAACAGGACTATTTAATCGAAATCCTGGCTGAGTGCAAGCGCGCGGGCAACCCCGACCTGGTGTATAAGTTTGCCTCCACCTCCAAGATCACCTTCCCCGGCAGCGGTATCGCCGCCCTGGCCACCAGCCCCAACAATATGGTGGACTTCATCGAGGATTTGAAACGCCAGACCCTGGGCCACGACAAGGTGAACCAGCTTCGCCACGTGCGCTTTTTCAGCGACATCCACGGTATGGTGGAGCACATGCGCAAGCACGCGGAGATCATCCGGCCCAAGTTTGAGGCGGTGGAAGAGATCTTTGAAAAGAACCTGGGCGGCTTGGGCATCGGCGAATGGACGAAGCCCCTGGGCGGCTACTTCATCATGTTCGATTCCCTGCCCGGCTGCGCCAAGGATATCGTGGCCCGCGCGAAAAAAGCGGGCGTCACCATGACCCCCGCCGGCGCGACCTGGCCCTACGGCAAAGACCCCAACGACTCAAACATCCGCATCGCGCCGACCTACCCCTCCCTGGCCGACCTGACCACCGCCATGGAGCTTTTCACCCTCTGCGTGCGCATGTCCAGCGCCAAGAAGCTGATCTCGGAAAAGCAGAGCCAGCAATAATAGCCTGCGCGTCCGTCCTTACACGGATTCAGGCAGAGGGTATACTTCCCCTTCCCGGCTGACCTGCCGGATGCTGCCGTCCGCAATGCGGTAACATTCGCCAAATATCGTTTCCGTCCCGGCTCGGCCCAGCAGAAAGCTGCCGTCGGGAATGGCATAGAAAACGCGGCCAAAGCTGTCGGAGCAGGTGATATCCTCAAACAGGCGCATGCCGTCCAGAAAGCTGTCTTTCACCATCTGGTAATGCGGCAGCAGCATGTTTTTTGTCACGCCCAGACCGGGCAGGAACCGAATGTAATCGGGAGACACGGCCTCCCCCGGTTCCTCCGGCTGGGCGTATACTGTTTCCGCGCAGTTCATGCTCCCCGCGCTGATGCCGATCAGCACGCCGCCAAATTCTCGTATCGCTACCTTCAATCCGGCTTTTCGGAAAAAAGCGTTCTGGGTCGGCACATGCCCACCGGCCAGTACGATCAGCCCGGCGTCCCGTATCAGCGCCGCCGCTTTTCTTTCATTCCGTCCGTCCAGAATAACATACGAAGAAAAAGAAAACCCTGCCGCCTCCAGGGCTTTTTTCATATCCAGGGCAATGTGGTCGGTGAAGGCGTGCCTGTCCGGGTCCGCGCACACGAACACCGCCGCGCACGGGGAGCGCAGCGCGTCCCGCAGCAATTCAACAAAACCATTTGCCGGGTTCAGGAAGGGGCTTCCCACCCCGAACGGGCTGCTGGTGAGAAAATAAGTCATGCGGCTTCCTCCTGCCCGCGTTTCATCACAGCCAGTATAAAGCGTGTACATGCCCTTGTCAAGCAAGCGACGGCGGTTGATTCACCCGCCAATCAAGGCAGCTTTGCGGCAGGCGCTTGACTTTCTTTTACCTATGTACGATAATAATGCCGTAAGGAGGATTCCCGTATGAAAGAACAGCCAAACCAAAAGAAATCCATGCTGTATTATTACGGTATCGCGCTGATTGTCATTTTGCTGCTGAATATTTTTGTGTTTCCGGCGCTGATGCAGCCGCAGATCAAAGAAGTTCCCTACGACGAATTCATAAAACTGGTGGACGATAACAAGGTGCAGGAAGTATCCCAGCAGGACAGCATGATCGTTTTTACCGTGAAGGATGAAAACGACCGCCTGATGCTCTGCAAAACCGGCATTTGGGAGGGCGATACAGGCCTTACCGAACGGCTGCTGAGCCACGACGTGAAGTTCGCCGCCGAAATTCCCACCCAGGCGTCGCCGCTGATGAGCTTTCTGCTTTCGTTCATCCTGCCCATGGCGCTCTTCTTCGTGGTGGGGCAATGGCTGATGCGCAGCATGAGCAAGCGCTTCGGCGGCGAAGCCCTGACGCTTGGCAAGTCCAACGCGAAAATCTACATTGAATCCCAGACCGGCAAGACCTTCGCCGACGTGGCGGGCCAGGACGAGGCCAAGGAAGCCCTCACCGAGATCGTGGACTTCCTGCATGATCCCGACAAGTACGCCGCCATCGGCGCGAAGCTGCCCAAGGGCGCGCTGCTGGTGGGCCCTCCCGGCACCGGTAAAACCCTGCTGGCCAAAGCCGTGGCAGGCGAAGCGAAGGTGCCCTTCTTCTCCATTTCCGGCTCCGAGTTCGTGGAAATGTTCGTGGGCATGGGCGCTGCGAAGGTGCGCGACCTGTTCAAGCAGGCGGAGGAAAAGGCCCCCTGCATCGTGTTCATCGACGAGATCGACACCATCGGCAAGAAGCGTGACAACGGCGGCATGCCGGGCGGCAACGACGAGCGGGAACAGACCCTGAACCGGCTGCTGGCCGAAATGGATGGCTTCGACGGCAAGAAGGGCGTGGTCATTCTGGCCGCCACCAACCGGCCCGACATCCTGGACCCCGCGCTGCTGCGTCCCGGACGTTTTGACCGGCGTATCCCCGTGGAGCTACCCGACCTGCAGGGCCGTCTGGCCATCCTGAAAGTGCATTCCAAAGCCGTCAAGATGGATGGTGGCATCGACCTCTCCGCCGTGGCGAAGGCCACCTCCGGCGCGTCCGGCGCGGAGCTGGCGAACATCATCAACGAAGCCGCCCTGCGGGCCGTGCGCATGGGCCATACGTCCATCCAGCAGAACGACCTGGAGGAGAGTGTGGAAACCGTCATCGCGGGCTATCAGCGCAAAGGCGCGGTGATTTCCGACAAGGAAAAGAAGATCATCGCCTACCACGAGATCGGCCACGCACTGGTCGCGGCGAAGCAGAAGCACTCCGCGCCGGTGACCAAGATCACCATCATTCCCCGCACCTCCGGCGCTTTGGGCTACACCATGCAGGTGGAGGAGGACGAGCGGGTGCTTCTCTCCAAAGAGGACGCCATGAACCAGCTCTGCACCCTCACCGGCGGGCGCACGGCGGAGGAGCTGATCTTCAACTCCGTCACCTCCGGCGCGTCCAACGACATTGAAAAGGCCACCCGCCTGGCCCGTGCCATGGTGACCCGCTACGGCATGAGCGACCAGTTCGACATGGTAGCCCTGGAAACCGTTACCAACCAGTACCTGGGCGGCGATACCTCCCTGGCCTGCTCCGCTGAAACCTCCACCAAGATCGACGCGGAAGTGAACAAGATCATCAAGCAGGCCCACGACACCGCCCGTCAAATCCTGTCCGAAAACATTGACCAGCTGCATAAGCTCGCCGCCTACCTGCTGGAAAAGGAAACCATCACCGGCGAAGAATTCATGAAGATCCTGGAAGAAAACAAAACCGACGTTCTTCCTGAAACAAACGCTTGACAGACAGCTGCTCACCGACCCCATTGAATCCCTGAAACAAAAAAGCGGCCCCTTCCCGTGAGGGGCCGTAAAATGTTTTTGGATGGAATGATCCGCACCGGTGCGGGAATGAAGCGTTATTGATACCGTTCGCAGCGGCCGGAAGCGACCCAGCAAGTCACGCCGTTTTGATTGATCATGAACCAATGCACGTTGCCCGGATCCACGATGCGGCAATCCAGCACCTGGTAAATTTCGCCGATGTTCAGCGTCGCCACCTGGGGCATTTCAGTGCCAGGCCCGGAACGGCCTACGGTAGCCGCATGCGCGTCGTTGTCCGAGATACGGATGCGAATGTTCACGTGCTCAAAGCAGGGCCTCGTGCCGGGGAAGGTAACGGATGGGGCAACAGTGGGCGCAGGCGCGGGCGTGGGGGCAGCGGTGGGCTGGGACGGCCCCAGCGTGAACAGCAGCGCGCTGTTCAGACCGGAGGAAGGATACCCCGGCGCTGTTGTAGGCTTGGGCGTCGGTTCATTATATTCTATGGGATTTGTAAAGACGGAAGGCAGCTGGCCGCTGTTATCGCTATTGAAATCGCTCCAGATGAGCGGCTCGCTCTGAACGGAAAACCGCACTTCCTGATAGTCCGATTCCTCGCTGTGCGTGACACCGTTTTTATCCTTATAAAATACCCTTACTTTGTATAGCCCTTCCTGGGTCCAGTTCGGGGTCCATGTGTCGCCCACGTCGATTTCCAGCAGCGCGATACGCTCCATTGTATCCAGCAGCACATACGTATACTTACCCTTTGCGTTCGGGTTGTTGTAATTCACTGTCAGGACGTTCTCATTCACAGAAATCACGGGCGTGGCCGCCAGCGCGGAAGGGAAGAGAACCGTCAGCAGAGAAACGATACAGAGAATCGCAAGCAGTTTTTTCATCTGTCATCCAACTCTTTTCACATTTATTCACTCAGCGGAGAGCGGCGTCCCGTCATCACTGCCGCGGCAGAACGCATCGTCAACCTTCTGCCCGGCGCACTGCCTGGCAGGCAGTTTTATTATAGCATATTCCCACATGGAAAAAAAAACATCCATCAAACAATTGTTTAAAAAAAGTATGAAAAAGCGTTCTATGATCTGATCGATCCTGTCACAATAACGAAACAAAAGGACGAAAAAACACAGCTCACAAGGAAAAGGGGCGTCTGACTCCGGTAAAATAAGGATACTCTATCCTATCCTGCCGGAAGGAGACGCCATCTGCTTTTTTCAGAAATTGAGCCACAGATAATTTTTGAGTTCAACCGCCGCGATGTCCTCATCTTCTCCCTCAATGGAAACGGTGACCAGATCGCCCTGCTTCACGCCCAGCCCCATCAGCGCAAGGATGCCCTTGGCGTTTGCGCTGCGCTCGCCTTTGGACAAAGTGATATTGGATTTATATTGGCTGGTCTGCTTAACCAGAAGCCCGGCATGCCGCGCGTGCATGCCCACAGGCGCTTTGATGGTGTACATAAACGATCGCATGATTTTCCCTTTCTGCGTATAAAGTATAATTTCTCTTCTTCTTTCCATCGTGAAAGACCGGGAGGGACGGCGTGCCCGTTAAGCCCACGGAACATAATACCATTCCATGTACCGGATCTCATTATTTTCGTTCAGTTCGATCCTCGTTGTCACGAACCAGAAATCAACTTGAGCTGTATCTTCTTCCGTCTGATCAGAAGTAAACACCAGCTCATGGCCGTCGTAGTCTTCACGTCCGATATAGCAATCAATGTACCATTCATACAGATCAGAAACCGGCACCATCGAATAGTCAATATATAAGTTATCAGGCATGTTGGCGGTAAAATCCGGCGCCAGTTGATAGGTCGTTTCAGAATTCGGCGCGATCTCCGGTTCATCGTCTTCTTCACTGATCACGATGCGCTCATAGTGCCCTGTAACTGAGGTGACCTTGTGGTCAGAGCCGTAATTCATCCTGGTGATCACAAACAGATCATAGGAAATGAAACCCGCCGTTTTAAAAGCAGCGAATTCGCGGTCAACGGCTCCATACGTGCAGAACGCGCTGACGTCCAAATCCGCGATGTTCATGATTTCCACTTCACCCCGGAAGTTTTCATACAGGTAAATCAGCACATAGGAGGGCTGCGCGTCAGGATAAATGACCGTTGCCTGAGCCAGGAAGCAATGATTTGTTCCCGCGACCACCTGCGAACCGAGGTAGGCGACGGGGACATAGCTGACACCGACGAGACCGGCAAAAGCCTTGGAGAAAAGAACTTGGCGTTCCTCCGTTATTTCAGGGGATTCAGAGGGCGTCCAGCCGCCTGTCAGTTCAGCATATCCGCAGCTGACAGCGATAAGAAGCATCAACGCGGCAAGGATCAGAGAGAACAGCTTTTTCATGGCGCATACTTCCTTTCCTGTGATCAGGTTCTTTCTGTTACATGTTATTAGACGAAGGGGAAGAAGAAAAGTTCCATACGAAAATCATTACTTGATCCTTTCCTTCAGTTCCAGACGGCTTTCTGTCGGGCGGACGCGGCGGACAGTGACCACAAATATTTACTCAGCTAAAGGGTTGAGAAAACACCCCGCCAGGCGGCGAGGTGTTTATCCGAAGCAAAAATCAGAACTTCAGGCTGTTGATCTTGATGGCGGGGCCCATGGTGCTGCTCATGTAGAGAGACTTGATATAGGTGCCCTTGGCGGTGGCGGGCTTGGCCTTGATCACCGCTTCCATCAGGACGGTCATGTTCTCGACCAGCTTATCGTTATCGAAGGAGATCTTGCCGATGGGGCAATGAGCGATAGCGGTCTTGTCGATGCGGTACTCCACTTTACCGGCTTTGATATCGTGGATGGCCTTGGTCACATCCATGGTCACGGTGCCGGACTTGGGGTTGGGCATCAAGCCCTTGGGACCCAGCAGACGGGCAATACGGCCGATGGTGCCCATCATGTCAGGGGTCGCGACGCAGACGTCGAACCCGAACCAGTTTTCACTCTGGATCTTGGCCACGAGGTCAGCTTCACCGACGAAATCAGCGCCGGCGGCTTCGGCTTCCTTGGCCTTGTCGCCCTTGGCGAACACCAGCACGCGAACTTTCTTGCCGGTGCCGTGGGGCAAAACCACGGTGCCGCGGACCTGCTGGTCAGCGTGCCGGGGGTCAACGCCCAGGCGGATGGAGAGCTCGATGGTTTCGTCGAACTTGGCTTTCGCGGTCTGCTTCACCAGTTCAATGGCCTCAGCGGGGTCATACAGCTTGGTGCTGTCGATCAGCTTTTTGCTGTCGGTATATTTCTTGCCGTGTTTCATCTTTATATTCCTCCCTGTGGTAATAGCGGCGCTATGTCCTCCCACAAAATTCGATGAGGGATTTAAATCCTTCTATTACTTCAACCTTTTTGTTACTACCCTCCCCGAACAACCACTCAACGAACGGTTTTCAAGGGGGATCGTCAAGGGGCGCTCCCCTTGACTGTAATCCGCAGCGGCGGCGTGTACGCCGCGAGGACGAAAAATTTCGGACGGGAGCGTAGACGACCAGAAGAAATTTTTCTACCTTGCGGTTTTTCCGCCCGGGAGCCCCGTAGGGGCGAGAGGAAAAACCGTGCGGGGGGCACGCGGGGGGTATGCAATACCCGCCCGCGAGTTACTACGGAGCCGCAGGCGGAGTAGTAACTGCTTTATTCGTCGGCCACGGTGACGCCCATGCTGCGGGCGGTGCCCTTGACCATGCTCATGGCGGCTTCGATGGAAGCGGCGTTCAGGTCGGGCATCTTGATGGTGGCGATTTCACGCACCTGCGCCTGGGTCAACTGGCCAACCTTGTCGCGGTTGGGGCGGCCGGAGGCGGTTTCCAGGTTCAGCGCCTTCTTGATCAGCACGGGGGCCGGAGGCGTCTTGGTAATGAAGGTGAAGGAACGGTCGGAATACACCGTGATAACCACGGGGATGATCAGGCCAGCGTCCTTCTGGGTGCGGGCGTTGAATTCCTTGCAGAAGCCGGGAATGTTCACGCCATGCTGACCGAGGGCAGGGCCGATGGGCGGCGCGGGCGTCGCCTTGGCGGCGGGAACCTGCAGTTTGATGAACGCGGTAATTTTCTTTGCCATGTTAAATGGCACCTCCTTCAAGCTTGTGGTAATGGCGGCCGCGATTGTTCACGCGGCCTCCCACTGAAAAACGGGGGCTTGAGGGCAAACGCCCTGTCTCGCCGGCTGTTGCCCGAATCGTTCAGACGGCCGGCGTTATTTGTCGATTTTCTCGACTTCCGAGAGATCCCTCTCGATTTGCACTTCGCGGCCCAGGAACATCTTGACCTTTACGCGCACTTTCTGCTTGACGGCATCGATTTCCTCGATTTCGCCGGTGAAGTTTTCCAGCGGGCCGGACTTGATGCGCACTTCCTCGCCGACGGCCAGGTTCAGCTTGGTCGCGCCGGTGGAGCAGTTGAGCATGTTGTCCAGCTCTTGGGCGGTCAGGGGAATGGGCTTGCTTTCGGGGCCCACAAAGCCCGTCACGCCGCGGGTGTTGCGCACGACGTACCAGCTTTCGTTGGTGATGATCATGCGCACCAGCACGTAACCGGGGAAGGTTTTATGCTGGCTGGTGACCCGCTTGCCATTCCGGATTTCCACAACCTCTTCGGTGGGAACGACCACCTCTTGGATGAGGTTCTGCATGCCGTTGTTTTCCACCGCTTTTTCCAGGTTGTCCTTGACCTTATTTTCGTAACCGGAATAGGTATGCACCACATACCATTCCAGGGTACCCGGTCTGTCTTCGGACATTTCGGTATCTCCTATCCTTGATTCGTCTTGGGTTCACCGTTCCCACTCAGGCGCGGCGGCTCAGATAAACTGGATTAAATGAAGAGATTGACCAGAGCGGTGGAGCCCAGATCCAGCAGGCCGATGACGACGCCCATGAACGCCAGGAAAGCAAGCACGATCAGGGAGTAGTTGATCAAGTCCTGCTTGGTGGGCCAGGTCACCTTGCGCAGTTCGTGCCACATGTTCACGAAAGGACGCTTGATGTTGGGCCACAGGTTCTTAAAGAATTTCGCGACCTTGCCGGGTTCTTTCGCCTGTTCTTTGCCCTTCTGAACATTCTTTTCGTCTGCCATGATTGTCACTTCCTTGCGTTTATCGGGTTTCGCGGTGCGCAGTATGCTTCTTGCAGAAGCGGCAGTATTTCATCAGTTCCAGACGGTCGGGGGTGTTCTTCTTATTCTTTTTCTTGTTGTAATTGCGCTGTTTGCACTCGGTGCAGGCCAGCACGATGTTTTGCCGCGCTTCCTTGGCTGCCATGTGAAAACACCTCTTTCTTGGGGTTCTGCGTCATGATGGGACCCGGAGGAGGAGCTTTTCCTCCTCCGGAACTGCATCTGAATGATTATTCAACCATGCGCACCACGGCGCCGGCGCCGACGGTGTGGCCGCCTTCGCGGATAGCGAAGCGCAGACCGGCTTCGATGGCGATGGGGGTGATCAGTTCAACTTCCATTTCCACGTTGTCGCCGGGCATAACCATCTCAACGCCC
>JAFWQM010000173.1 GCA_017509065.1 Clostridia bacterium | reverse complement strand
GGAAGCGTTCCGACAGACGGTTTTGCAAACCGTTCAATCTGTCCGGACTGACGCTCCTGCAGCGAATGGTTGGACGTTTTGCAGCATGTCCGGAAAAATTGCAATCGCCTTAATTGCCGGTATTCTCCTGATCGGTATGGCGGTTGCTTATGCTGTATCCCACCCGGCTATTCTGAATTGGCTGCTGGGCGCACAGCCTGATCCGGGTGCGCCTTTGATGTCCAGTGTACAAAAAATCAGCGGTGAAAATGCCGCCGACCATATCACCGTCCGCATGGACAGCCTGATATACGATGGGGAAAGGTTCTCTTTTTCTTATGAGGTCGAGAATGACGATCCTTCTTTGCCTGCTCTGGTGGCCATGGAACCGTGCTTTCTGGTAAACGGAGAACCGGTTTCGCTGGAGGAATTCCTGGCGAACGACGCAAAGCCAACCTTGGTGCCCAACGCTCGATTTGACGTTTTGCCTGTGCAGCGCAACCCCGTCGTCTGTGGCGGATGGAGCCAGCGTATTCCCGGAGAATTGGAGGGAGAAGTGACCTGCGAAATGACGTTCATCGTGTACAGGCCAATGAAGGCGTTTGCCATCGTACCTGATCCGGATGATCTGATTTTCCGCATGGAAGATTGCGCTCCAGAGCAGCAGGCGGAAATTCAGGATGTGCTCGACACATATTTGAGCTTCCAAAACGCCGTGCTCGCGGATCAGGATGCACTCGATCCTCAGAAATGGTTCCGGGAGGGGTATTCCGTTATCGGCGGGTTCACAGAAGTAACGGAATGGATCGATCCGGCTGAAGAGGGTTTTGATCATCTGACCGAAACGGCGCGGTTTACCGTGTTTTTCCGGTTTGACGCCAGTATCCGGCAGGTGTTTGACTTTTCTGAAACTACGGACATCTTGTTGGACGATTGCACTGTGCGCATAATCAGCTTCCGCCTCAGCCCGCTGACCACGAATGTAGACATTTTCCTCATCCCAAAGGAAAACACAGAGGATGCCGCCAAGGCGCTGGTGCAGAAATATGGGCCTATGGATCTGACAGACGCGGAAGGCATCCCGGTTGAATACGCGGAAATGCATTCCATCTATGAGAATAGGCCGTGGGCATCTCAGTACGATGGGCAATGGCGATGCCGGTATCTGCTTCAAATGCCCGGACTGCAGGAATGGCCGGACAGCGTCGGATTGACTGTGAAAACTGGCGACCTTCTTCGCGTAAGGCTGTCAGAAACAAGATAGCAGGTATCCTATAGCTGCTTTTTATGAACTATTCTCTGTTTACTGAGCAAAACCGGACATGCCTCGGAAGAACATGCCCGGTATCCAATTTGGAGTTGTAATCTTTTTCAACTATTTCCCTTCCAGAACCAGTCCATAGGTGCACACAACGAGTTGCTGTTGGTTTGACTAACTACGATACTTGGAAGCACTCATATTACGCTTTTCATCAGCCATTTCCACCACAGTGCTTAGACAGGAACACGATATCCTCCACAACGCCGGTTTCCAGGTTCAGATAAACCGTGTACGTTCCATCCTGTTCCGTTTCCTCGGAGGACAATTCCCCCACGAAGATCCAGCAGCGATAGCAGAGCGTTCCATCCAGCAGGACATAGGCGGAATTCTCATCCACATCTATGGACATCAAAGAAATCTGTTGGGGAGTTAAGTGGTATCTTACGCCTACGGCTTCCTTTGCAATCTGGACGAAATCGTGCGCGGAAAAAGCTTGCCGCTCCTTCGCTTTCTGAATACCTTCCTTATCCAAAACGACTTCATATTTTTTATCTCCATTTTCCTCCCAATACGCTTGGTAGTCAAAACCATGCTCCCGGTTGATCCGTTCGATGTAAGGATCGAAGGTGCGCAGCTCGGCCTGCTTTCCTGTTTCCGGGTCGATCCGCAGGATTTCATCCAACTGATCCTTCCCCCAGGCGGAGGCTTCCAGCCCGCCGCTCGTGTCCTCCCCATCATGGCTCCAGCATATGTTTTTTACGGTTTGGCCATCCACGATCACTGTATACTTGCCCAGCACATAAGCCAGATGCTCTCTTCCTTCATACGTTACAACGATGGTTCCGCCTTCTCCCTCCGCGATTTTCCGCATGAACATGGCCTGCATCTGGGCGGTGATCCCATAGGTTTTCAGCAGCGCCTGATCCGCAATTTCCGTGGCGGGCACGCGTTTGGCAAAGATGATCCCGGCGGCCAGGGCCGTCGCCGTCAGCAGCATAAGCACGATGGCAAGCACCAGCATCGCAGATACTTTTTTCCCCATAACGCTTTTCTTTCCTCCCTTAATGTTTTCGATCAGAAGATCACATTCTCGGGCAGAAGGATTCAGAGAGGCCAACGTGGTATCTACAGCGTTTTCAATGCGCTTTTGCAGTTCCATATCCTTCATTGTGCTTCACCTCCCGTCAAGCTGCGTTTGAGCATTTCTTCCGCCCGTTTTAATCGCTTGCTGGCGGTGGACTTGGGAATGCCCAACGCCTCCGCCGTGTCCTGCAAGGTCATGTTGGAATAGTAATACAACAGCACAAGCCGCTTATATTTATCCGGCAGATTGCTGATTTCGATCACCAGATCACGATCTTCCTCCGGCACGGAAATGTAGCTGGGCGGCAATTCATCCAGGTTCGTTTTGAAATCAACGTGCTTGAACCATTGCGTCCTGCGATAGTCCCGGCATATATTGATCGCCACCCGCATTAGCCACGCCTTTTCATTCCGGATGGTTGACGCGCTGTTCCTCTCCATGTATTTCCACGCTTTTATAAACGTATCTTGCATAGCGTCCTGTGCAAGATCATGATCGGCCAGATATATAAAGCAGGTTTTCAGGATTACTCCCGCATAGGTGTGAACCCATGTTTCCAATATCTGCTCTCGGGTCATGCTGGGTACCGCAGCACGCTCCATACCGACCACCTCCTCTCTACACTAATAAAGACGGATGGGAAGGGAGATTTGTACACCTATCTGAAAGTCTTTTTCGATATGATTTGTTAAACCAGATCTTATATTACCACAAAAAACGAAGGGCGGCCATGCAGCCGCCAAAGTCTTTTCACCGTTCCCGGAGGGTCATCCATTGCCCAGGTTGGCGTGTTCCACCGTTAAATCGAGCACAGTTTCCTCTCCGTTTTGTTCATCCGCAGGATACCGGAATTGCACACGATAGCCATCGGAAAGATAGGTGGGATCGGTGGTGAACATAAAGTCCCAAACATGCTGGGGTTCCCCGGTTTCCACACTGCCGTTTTCCTGGTGTATGACGCCGGTTTTGTAATCGCCCAGCGATTTTAGCGCGTCCGCGCCATACTTTTCCGCAATAGCTTTCCGGGCAATCGCGAGCGCTTTGTCGTATTCCTCCTGGGTTGGCACCGTATGGAAGCCGCCAAACAACTCCGCCTGCTTTTCCAAGGACAGGAAATATATTGAAGCAACGCCGGATTCCGCCTGGTATGCCGATTCCTGTTCCGCTTGGGTCAGCGTTCGCTGCTCACCGTCCACGGAATCAGGCTCCTTTTCAAAGGCAGGCTCTTCGCTGAGCAGAGAGAAAGGCACATACATCATCATGGGACTGCTGTCCGGGGTATACGTATATTCCCTCATGTCCAGCGCTTCACCCGTCATGCAGTCGATTTCCACGCACCACACATGGTCGTACCTGCCGCCATTTTGCGTGCCGTCCAGGAAAACACGCTGACAAATCTTATAGATAGGCCGGTCATGATCCATGCAGCAAATGATG
>JAFWQM010000172.1 GCA_017509065.1 Clostridia bacterium | reverse complement strand
CTTGGCAGCCGTTTCGGCGGCCATCTGAGCGGCGAAGGGGGTGGACTTCTTGTTGCCGCGGAAACCCATGCCGCCGGCGGAAGCCCAGGACAGGGCGTTGCCCTGCACGTCAGTGATGGTGACGATGGTATTATTGAAGGAAGAACGGATGTGCGCCACGCCGCGCTCCACGAGCTTCTTTTCACGGCGCTTGCGCGATACCTTCTTCAGCGCTTTCTTAGGAGCCATTCTATTATCCCTCCGAACCCCTTTCGGGGCGTCCTTTTGGATGATTAGCGATTGATGGAAATCACGCGGCGGTCTTACGCCGGTGATTCAAGGTTAAGACTTCTTTTTGCCGCCGACAGTGCGCTTCGGGCCCTTGCGGGTACGGGCGTTCTGCTTGGTGTTCTGTCCGCGAACGGGCAGGTTGCGGCGATGGCGGACGCCGCGGTAGCAGCCGATTTCCACCAGACGCTTAATATTCAGGGAGACTTCGCGGCGCAGATCGCCTTCCACCTTCAGGTGATGTTCGATGTATTCGCGCAGCTTGCTCACGTCCGATTCACTCAGGTCCTTGACCCGGGTGTCGGGATTTACTTCGGTCACTTCAAGGATCTGCTTGCTCACAGCCGGGCCGATGCCGTAGATGTAAGTCAGGCCAACCTCGACGCGCTTTTCTCGGGGCAGGTCAACACCCGCAATACGTGCCATGTGTTGGTTACACCTCCAAATGATTCTGTGGGAAATGTTGGGGTACAAGGGCCGTCTGCTTCCTTGACTCGGGCAAGGCGTAGATAACTTGTCCTTTCAGGCGCGCGGCCCGCGGTGTGTTCCGCCCGCAACCCAGGCGGATTTTATGTGACAGCATGCATGGTCCCCGTTGCGTTCCGCGTCGGGGCAGCCGCCCACACAGGCTTGTCTGCATTGGTAAGAAGGGGATTCCGGTGTGCTGCGAATCTTTCGATTCGCGCGGGGAACGCCGTCCCCGGCGTCCGATCGAAACGGACGTCCGGGACGGCGCTCCCGACAGGCTCAGGGTGGGTCAGCCCTGGCGCTGCTTATGCTTGGGGTTTTCGCAAATAACCATCACGCGGCCCTTGCGCTTGATGATCTTGCACTTTTCACAGATGGGCTTTACAGAAGGACGGACTTTCATAGCGGTGCTACCTCCTTGGGTCAGAATCAATTCTTGCTGCGCCACGTGATGCGGCCGCGGGTCAAGTCGTAGGGGGAGAGCTCGATCGTGACCTTATCCCCCGGGTAAATGCGGATGAAGTTCATGCGCATCTTGCCGGAAATATGGGCCATGATGCGATGGCCGTTCGGCAGTTCAACCTGGAACATGGCATTGGGCAGCGCCTCAATGACCTTGCCTTCCATTTCGATGACATCGTCCTTGGACAATCAGATTAACCCTCCCTGTTCTCGTTCGGCGTCTCTTCGCCATGGGCATTGCGTTGGATGGAATACAGCGCCTTGCGGATGTCGCTGTCCTTGAGCTGGCCTTTCTCCTGCAGCATCAGGAGCTCGGGAAACTCATGGGGGCACGCGCACAGGTGCTTGCGCCGTTTTTTCTTCATGTGATTCAGCTTCCGGGTGTCCCCATCGGCGATCATCACAAATTCGGCGTCCAACGTATATAATACCACAAAGTACCTGCCTTTGTCACGCCCTTTTTTTGAAAAAACTGCGTAACCGGGCAAAATTGGCGGTTTCATTCTTCCTGCTCCTTCCAACTGAAGCCCGGAAGCGTTAAAAGTTCCGGCAGGCCCTTGGGCGTGATGGCCAATGTGTGCTCGTAATGGGCTGCGGGCGCGTGGTCGTTGGTCACTATCGTCCAGCCGTCGCTGAGCTGATGCACCTTCCACGTGCCCATACTGATCATGGGTTCTACGCAGAAGGTCATGCCCGGACGGATTCTTGATCCATGGCCGGCAGCGCCGAAGTTGGGAACTGAAGGATCTTCGTGCATTTCCTTTCCGATGCCGTGGCCGGTCAGGTCGCGCACCACGCCGTAGCCGTTGGCTTCCGCGTGGTTCTGCACCGCGAAGCTGATATCGCCGATGCGGTTGCCGTTCACCGCCTGCCGCGCGCCGCGCCAGAAGCATTCTTCCGTGACCCGGATCAGCTTTTGCTTTTCAGCGCTGATCTTTCCAACCGGCGCGGTAAAGCAGCTGTCCGCCTGCCAGCCGTCCAGGGCCAGCGTTACGTCGATGGAGATGATGCTGCCTTCCTTGAGCTCCACATTTTTCGAGGGGATGCCATGCACCACCTCGTCGTCGATGGAAGCGCAGATGGAGGCGGGATACCCGCAGTAGCCCAGTTCCGTGGGGATACCGCCACCCTTGCGAATGCATTCATCCACAAAAGCGTTGATATCCATGGTGGTGATGCCGGGACGAATGATCTCCCGAGTGGCCATGAGCACGTCATACAGCAGGTGTCCCGCGCTGCGCATTTTGGAGAGCTGGATGGGGTTCTTAATGCTGATCATGCAATCCCCAGCGTTTCACGCACTTTGGCGTAGTTTTCCTGCACGGTGGCCTTCGGCGCGCATTCCACGGTTTTGAGCAGGCCCTTCTTCTCATAGTAGTCAATGAGTGGAGCGGTCTGCGCCGCGTACACGGCCAAGCGGTTCTTCACCGTTTCGGGGGCGTCGTCCTTGCGCTGCACCAGCTTTTCGCCGCATGCCGCGCAGGTATCGCTGCCGTTCAGGGTGCTGATGTGATACGTCGCGCCGCACTTGAGGCACACGCGCCGTCCGCCCAGGCGGTTGATGATCACTTCATCGTCCAGGGCGATGTTCAGCGCTACGTCGATCTTGGCGAACTGCGCCAGCGCTTCCGCCTGCGGAACCGTCCGGGGGAAACCGTCCAGGATATAGCCGTTCTTGCAGTCTTCCGCCTGGAGGCGGTCCTTCACGATGCCGATGACCACTTCATCGGGCACCAGTTCGCCCGCTTCGATATACCGCTTGGCGCTCAGGCCCATTTCAGTGCCCGCTTTCATCGCCTGACGGAGCATATCGCCGGTGGAAATCTGGGGGATGCCCACTTCGTTCATCAGCAGCTGTGCCATCGTGCCTTTGCCCGCGCCGGGAGGGCCCAGGAAAATCAGGTTCATACCAGCACCTCCTTGAAAGTTTTTCTCTGGGGGGAACCGCTCTTTAGAAGCCAAAGAGCGGTTCCCCCTTTTCCGCATCCTCAATCGGCGCAACTCCGCACTGCGGAGATTGCTTGTTTCGGATGATCTCACCGCCGATGACATTCCCGCCACTGGCGGTCATCGGCGGTTCGTCCCCTTCCGAGAAAGCCGTTGAGTACGTCGGGTATTGCCTGCTCTTTGAATCCAGAAATCAGTAAACCCCAAATATTGTATCTATGTATAAAAACAACCACAATTTACATTGCCTATACATAGAACGTGGAATGCCGCCCCTGGGGAAACCTTCGCTCCCGCCAGGGGTGCATTCCGCGTATTCCGTGAGTGAATCTTTCGATTAACCCAGGAAGCCTTTGTAATTTCTCATCACCAGCTGACTCTCCACCTGGCGCACCGTCTCGATGGCCACACTCACAGCGATCAGGATGGAAGAAGCGCCGAAGGGAATCTGCACTTGCTGCCAAACCGTCAGCAGGGAGGGGATGGTGGACAGGATGGCCAAGAACAGGGCGGCGAACAGGGTCAGGCGGTTGGAAGTCCGCTTGAGGAATTCCACGGTCTTGCTGCCGGTACGGATACCGGGGATGTGACCGCCCTGCTGCTGGATATTCTTGGCGATATCCTCGGGGTTGAAGGTGATGGAAGTGTAGAAGTAGCTGAACGCGATGATAAGCAATGCGCATACGATCATGTACCAGGGAGAAGCCTGATGCATGTTGGCCTGCCACCACTTATACGCGCCGGAGCTGGTGCCGAACATGGCGAAGATGGTACCCGGGAACGCCATAAAGGAATAAGCGAAGATCAGGGGCAGCACGCCGACGCTCAGCAGCTTCAGCGGGATATGGGTACTCTGGCCGCCGTACATCTTCCGGCCCACCACGCGCTTGGCGTACTGGACGGGGATTCGGCGCTCAGCCATATCCACGAACGTAACGATCACGAGGATCACCAGCGTGGAGATCAGGATGACAGCCAG
Organism: Clostridia bacterium; assembly: GCA_017509065.1. The sequence goes on along the minus strand of JAFWQM010000172.1, from coordinate 29,460 downwards.
CTGTCCCACGGCCGCCATGCCGCCGCCGTTGAAGATGCGGGCAGTAGCGGTCACGATGCCGTTGAACAGGTTGGAGATGATGCCGGCGAAGATCAGCAGGGAGATACCGTTGCCGATGCCGTTCTTGGTGATACGCTCACCGATCCACATCGCCAGGGCGGTACCGCCGGCCATGATGATACCGATGGTCAGATAACCGAACACGTTCTTGTAGGTGGCCTTGATGGCGCCCAGACCGGCGATGATGCCGATGGCCTGCAGCGCGGCCAGACCGACCGTGACGTACCGGGTGATCTTATTGATCTTTTTCTTGCCCTCTTCGCCGCCGTCCTTCTGCAGCCGCTCCAGCGCCGGGATGGCGATGGTGAGCAGCTGCATGATGATGGAAGCGTTGATGTAGGGAGAAATACCCATGGCCATGATGGTCATCTGCCCAAAGGAGTTACCGGTCATCATGTTCACCAGGCCCAGCATGTCGTACTGGCCCATGGCGTCCTGAACGGCTTTCACATCGACGCCGGGAGCGGGAATTACGCTGACCAAACGGAAGATCAGCAGCATGAAGAACGTGTAGAGCACCTTTTTGCGGAGCTCCGGAACCCGCCAGACGTTACGCAGGGTTTCCCACATCGTTACTTCACCTCAACTTTCCCGCCGATCGCTTCGATTTTCTGCTTCGCGGATTCGGTGACCTTGTCCACGCTCACAGTCAGCTTCTTGGTCAGTTCGCCGCCGCCCAGCACCTTCACGCCATCGAGGGTCTTTTTGATGAGGCCCGCTTCGATCAGCGCTTCGTTGGTGATGACTGTGCCATCCTCAAACACGTTGAGGGCGGACACGTTCACAGCAGCGTATTCTTTACGGAAAATGTTGGTAAAGCCGCGCTTGGGGATGCGGCGGGTCAGAGGCATCTGGCCGCCTTCGAAGCCGGGGCGCTTGCCGCCGCCGGAGCGCGCCTTGGCGCCCTTGTGGCCTTTACCGGAGGTTTTGCCCAACTGAGAGCCTACGCCTCGGCCGAGGCGCTTCGGGGCAGTCGTCGAACCGGCAGCCGGTTGCAACTCATGCAATTTCATAGGGGTTTCCTCCCTTACTTATTCGTTTACTTCCTCGACCTTGACCATGTGCTTCACCCTGAAGATCTGGCCGCGGACGCAGGGATTGTCCTCCTTGATGACCGTCATGCCGACCTTGCGCAGGCCCAGCGCGGCCACGGTGTCCTTATGCACCTGGAGAGAGGCGATGGGGGATTTGGTCAGGGTGATCTTGAGTTTCATCTTTCCACTCCTCCTTAGCCCACAATATCTTCCACCGCTTTGCCGCGCATCTGAGCGACGGTTTCCGCGTTGCGCAGGCCCTTAAGGCCCTCCAGGGTGGCTTTCACGGTGTTGATGCGGTTGTTGGTGCCGAAGGTCTTGGTGCGGATGTCCTTGACGCCAGCCAGCTCCAGCACGGCGCGGGCGCCGCCGCCGGCGATAACGCCAGCGCCTTCTTCAGCGGGCAGCAGCACCACTTTGGCGGTGCCGAACAGGCCGTCGATGGCATGGGGGATGGTGGTGCCAGCCATAGGCACGGTGACCAGATGTTTCATGGCGGCTTCCTTGGCCTTGCGGATGGCTTCGGGCACTTCCTTGGCCTTGCCGATCGCGGCGCCGACCTGGCCCTTTTCATTGCCGACCACGACCAGGGCGGCGAACCGGAAATTCTTACCGCCCTTAACGACCTTGGTCACGCGGTTCAGGGCGACCAGGCGTTCTTTCCATTCGCTTTCAGGCTGTTCGCGGTCCCGGCGGTCCCGGCGGTCGCGGCGCTCGAAGGGGCGATCCTGCCGATCGTTTTTACGGTCGTTCTGACGATCGTTTTCGTTCATAGGCATGTTACGTTTTCCTCCCCTTAGAAGTTCAGCCCGGCTTCGCGGGCGGCGGCGGCCAGGGCGGCCACACGGCCGGTGTACAGGTAACCGCCGCGGTCGAACACGACGTCCTTGATCCCGGCGGCGATGGCGCGTTCGGCCACCAGCTTGCCCACCAGCTCAGAAGCGCCGGTCTTGCTCTTGTCGTCCAGCTGGCCGCGAATGGCGGGATCCAGCGTGGAAGCGGATACCAGGGTCACGCCCTTGGTATCGTCGATGACCTGCGCATAAATGCTCTTGTTGCTGCGGTAGACGCACAGGCGCGGCATTTCGGGGGTGCCGCTGATCTTTTTGCGGACGCGGGCGTGACGGATCACGCGCACTTCATTACGGTCGCGCTTATTGAACATTTGCGTTCACTCCCTTTCTTACTTCTTACCGGCCTTGCCTTCCTTGCGGCGGATATGCTCGCCTTCGTACTTGATGCCCTTGCCCAGATAGGGTTCCGGCTTACGAATGGCGCGGATATCAGCGGCAATCCTGCCGACCTGCTGCTTGTCGATGCCCTTGACCACGATCTTGGTCTGCACCGGCGTTTCATAAGAGATGTTTTCTTCGGCTTCGAGGATCACGGGGTGAGAGAAGCCGATGGCGATATTCAGGGTCTTGCCGTTGTTTTCGGCGGCGGCGCGGTAGCCGGTGCCGACCATTTCCAGCGTCTTGGAGAAGCCTTCGGTCACGCCGACCACCATGTTGTGGATCAGGGCGCGGTACAGGCCGTGCCAGGCGCGGTGCTGCTTATCGTCGCTGGGACGGGCAACCTTGATTTCGTTATTTTCCAGCTTTACGCTGATATCGGGATTGATCTGCTGGGACAGCGTGCCCTTGGGGCCTTTCACGGTAACCAGATTGTTTTCATCGATGGTAACCGTCACGCCCGCGGGAACGGCAATCGGGAGCCTTCCGATACGAGACATAGTCTTTTACCTCCTGACGATCAGATTACCAGATGTAGCAAAGCACTTCGCCGCCCATGTTTTCCTTCCGGGCAGCCTTGTCGGTCATCAGGCCCTTGGAAGTGGAAACGATGGCGATGCCCAGGCCGCCCAGAACCTTGGGCAGCTCTTCGCAGGTGGCATACACCCGCAGGCCGGGCTTGGAGATGCGCTTGAGGCCAACGATAACGGGCTGCTTTTTGTCCAGATACTTGAGGGTGATCTTGATGGAACCCTGCAGGCCGTCCGCGATATTTTCGACCGATTTGATATAACCCTCATCAAGCAGGATCTTGGCGATGGCCTTCTTGATGTTGCTGGCGGGGATCACCACGCTGTCGTGGCGGGCGATCTGCGCGTTGCGAATGCGGGTGAGCATATCGGCAATGGGATCATTGACAACCATGATTTTACCTCCTTACACTTACCAGCTCGCTTTGCGCACGCCGGGGATCTGGCCTTTGTAGGCCAATTCACGGAAGCAGATACGGCAGATGCCATACCGGCGAAGCACGGAATGAGGCCGGCCGCACAGGCGGCAGCGGGTGTAAGCGCGGGTAGAGAACTTGGCAGGCCGCGCCTGACGGATCTTCATGCTGGTTTTTGCCATTGTTGTTTCTCCTCCCTTACTGCTGAGCGAAGGGCATGCCCAGCAGCCGCAGCAGCTCCTTGGCCTCTTCGTCGGTCTTGGCGGTGGTCACGAAAATCATTTCCATGCCCCGGATCTTCTCAACCTTATCGTATTCGATTTCGGGGAAGATCAGCTGTTCCTTGATGCCCAGGGCATAATTGCCGCGGCCGTCAAAGGCTTTCGTGCTCACGCCGCGGAAGTCGCGGACGCGGGGCAGAGCGATGTTGACCAGCTTATCCATGAACTCTTCCATACGCGCGCCGCGGAGGGTCACCTTCGCGCCGACGTTCATGCCCTGGCGGAGTTTGAAGTTGGCAACGCTCTTCTTGGCCTTGGTCACCAGGGGCTTCTGGCCCGCGATCTGGGTCAGCTCAGCGACGGCGGATTCCAGCGCTTTCGCGTTGTCTTTGCAGTCGCCCAAGCCCATGTTGATGATGACCTTTTCCAGCCGGGGGATTTCCATGACGTTCTTATAGCCGAACTTTTGCTGCAAGGCAGGCACAGCTTCGGCCAAATACTTTTCCTTGATACGGGTAGCCATTTGCTTGTTGCCTCCTTATCAGTCGATCTGCGCGCCGCACTTGCTGCACACACGCACATTCTTCTTGGTGACTTTGCCGTCCTTGCCGGTTTCTTCCACGATCTTGTGGCCGACGCGGATCGCTTTGCCACACTTGGGGCAGATGAGCATCACGTTGGAAGCGTCGATGAAGGCTTCCTTCTTGATGATGCCGCCGGGCTGGCCCTGCTGCCTGGCTTTCTGGTGCTTGGTGACCATGGCCACGCCTTCCACCACGATCTTGCCGGTCTTGGGGGCGGCGGCGACCACCTTACCCTTGGCGCCCTTGTCCTTGCCGGAGATGACAACGACCTGATCCTTTGCTTTTACAAACATCTTCATTGTCCTCCTTACAGCACTTCGGGAGCGAGGGACACGATTTTCATGTAGTCCTTCTCACGCAGTTCGCGGGCAACCGGCCCAAAGATGCGGGTGCCGCGGGGCATTTTGTCGTTGCCGATGATGACGGCGGCGTTATCGTCGAAACGAATGTAGCTGCCATCGGGACGGCGCTGGGGCTGGTGCACGCGGACGATGACGGCTTTGACCACGTCGCCCTTCTTCACCTGGCCACCGGGGGTAGCGGTCTTCACAGAGGCGACGATCACATCGCCGATGGAGCCGGTACGCCGGAAGGATCCACCCAGCACGCGGATGCACATGATTTCCTTGGCGCCGGAGTTGTCGGCGACCTTGAGTCGCGTTTGCGGCTGAATCATAGGGGTTTCCTCCTTTATAGGTTCCTCATTCATGGTGGGTACGCAATGCCCCCATGAGAGGTCGGATGCTTGCTTAATCCCGTTCCTCCGTCCAGTTCAGCCCATCAGGAGGAGCGAGACGGCTGAGGTTGGATGGATTTGAGTCGTAATCCGGGTAAGATTTCCGTGATAAGGGCCGCCGGCGTAGCAGCGCTACGTCAAGGCCCGCAGAGCGGAAAGATTGCCCGGAGACGGCGCAAAGCCGCCAACCGAAGCCGTCGAACGACGACTCACTTGGCCTTTTCGATGATTTCCACCAGCCGCCAATGCTTATCCTTGGACAGGGGACGGCATTCCATGATCTTCACGGTGTCGCCGACGCCGCAGGTGTTTTCTTCATCATGCACCTTGATTTTGCTGGTGCGGGTGATGAACTTGCCATACAGGGGATGACGCACGCGGGTGGACAGCAAGACTACGCAAGTCTTGTCCATCTTATCGCTGACGACCACGCCAACGCGGGTCTTGCGGATGCCTCTTACTTCAGACATGGTATTGACTCCTTTCACAGCTTATCGGTCAAGCCTTGCTCTGCTGCGTCTGCACGGTCATCGCACGGGCGATGTCACGCTTGACGGCGGCGATCTGCATGGTGTTTTCGAGCTGACCGGTGGCAAGCTTGAAACGAAGGTTGAAAAGCTCTTCTTTGAGCTCGGCAATCTTCGCGGTCAATTCCTCAGGCTTCATGGCTGCGAAATCCTTAGCCTTCATTTGCTTTCACCACCCGCTATATTTTCGTTGGGATTGGGAGCGTCCTGACGCTTCACAATCTTGGTTTTCAGAGGGAGCTTGCCTGCGGCGAGACGCAGGGCTTCACGGGCCACGGTCTCTTCAATGCCGCCGATTTCAAACAGCACCCGGCCCGGCTTCACCACGGCCACCCAGTATTCGGGCGTACCTTTACCGGAACCCATGCGGGTCTCGGCGGGCTTTTCAGTAACGGGCTTGTCGGGGAAGATCTTGATCCAGACCTGGCCGCCGCGCTTGGTATAACGGGTCAGCGCGATACGGGCGGCTTCGATCTGCTGGGAGGTGACCCAGCAGGGCTCGGTGGCCATCAGGCCGATATCGCCATTGGAGACGAAATTGCCGCGATGGGCGGTTCCCTTCATGCGACCGCGGAACTGCTTGCGGTGCTTAACTCTTTTCGGCATCAGCATAGGATTACTTGCCTCCTTCGATCGCGGCAGCGGGCTGCGCGGCCTTCTTGGGCTTGGGGAGAACCTCTCCCTTGTACACCCAAACCTTTACGCCCAGACGGCCGTAGGAAGTTTTCGCTTCGCAGAAGCCGTAGTCAATGTTGGCGCGCAGGGTCTGCAGAGGGATGGAGCCCTCGTGGTACTTTTCGGTGCGGGCGATTTCAGCGCCGCCGACACGGCCGCCGATGGCGATCTTGACGCCCTTGACGCCCAGCTTCATGGCGCGCTGAATGCTCTGCTTCATGGCGCGGCGGAAGCCGATGCGCTTTTCCAGCTGCTGCGCGATGTTCTCGGCGATCAGCTGCGCGTCGATGTCGGGGTTCTTGATGTCCAGCACGCGGATGTTCACGGCATGGCCGCAGAACTTTTCCACGTCGGCGCGAATCTCTTCAATGCCCTTGCCGCTGCGGCCGATCACCATGCCGGGCTTGCCGGCGAAAATGGTCACGGTCATGCGGGCAGCGCTGCGCTCGATGTCGATGCGGCTGATCCCGGCGGCATTGTACTTTTCTTTCAGCATTTTGCGAAGACGGAAGTCTTCGTTCAGGTTATCGGCGAATTCTTTCTTCCCGGCATACCAGCGGGTGCTCCAGTCAAAAATGACACCAACGCGAGCGCCATGGGGATTTACTTTGTGACCCATCTTAATCCTCCCTTTACTTCTTCTGGTCGAGCACCACGCTGATGTGGCAGGTGCGCTTGAGCATGGGGGAAGCGCTGCCGCGGCTGCGGGCTACGTAGCGCTTGAGGGTCGGGCCGGGATTGGCGTAGCACTCGGCGACATACAGGGTGCTGCGGTCCAGATCCTGGTTGTTCACCGCGTTGGCGATGGCGGAAGAAAGCACCTTCGCGATCACGGGGGAAGCAGCCTTGGGGGTAAACTGCAGGATGGCGAGCGCCTGATCCACATTCTTGCCGCGGATCAGATCGAGAACGATCTTGGCCTTGCGGGAAGACAGGCGGATGTGCCTGGCGTGTGCCTGGGGGCGCTTATCCCGGCTTTCAGCGCGGGCGGCTCCCTTTTCACGGGTACGAGTAGCCATTTATTTTCTCTCCTTCCCTTATTTACGGCCGGTGGCCTTTTCACCCGCGTGCCCGCGGAACGTGCGGGTGGGGGCGAATTCGCCCAGCTTGTGGCCAACCATGTCCTCGGTGATGTAAACCGGCACATGCTTGCGGCCGTCATGGACGGCGATGGTGTGGCCGACAAATTCGGGGAAGATGGTGGAGGCGCGGCTCCAGGTTTTGAGCACCTGCTTGGCGCCGGTTTTGTTCATTTCGACAATGCGCTTAAACAGCGCTTCCTGTACAAACGGGCCTTTCTTTACGGAACGGCTCATGCGGTTTCCTCCTTCCTGTCCGCGCCTTATTACTTGCTGGCACGCTTAACGATGAGGTTATTGGAGTATTTCTTGTGCTTGCGGGTCTTGAGGCCCAGCGCGGGCTTGCCCCACGGGGTCACAGGCGCCGGCATACCGACGGGGCTCTTGCCCTCGCCGCCGCCATGGGGATGGTCGCAGGGGTTCATGACCACGCCGCGGACGGTGGGACGGATGCCCATGTGGCGGGTGCGGCCAGCCTTGCCGACGCGCACGTTGCTGTGGTCTGTGTTGCCCACGGTGCCGATGGTGGCCATGGCGTTCATGGGGATTTTGCGGAATTCGCCGGAGGGCATACGCACCTGTGCGTAGCCGCCTTCCTTACCCATCAGCTGAGCATAGGCGCCGGCGGAACGGACCAACTGGCCGCCCTTGCCGGGCTTGATCTCGATGTTGTGGATCAGGGTACCGACGGGGATGTTGGCCATGGGCAGCGCGTTGCCGGGCTTGATGTCGGCGTTTTCGCCGGCCATCACGGTGTCGCCCACCTTCAGGTCCAGAGGAGCCAGGATGTAGCGCTTCTCGCCGTCCGCGTAATGCAGCAGGGCGATGAAGGAGGTGCGGTTGGGATCGTACTCGATGGCGGCCACTTTCGCGGGCACGTCTTTCTTATCACGCTTGAAATCGATGATGCGGTACTTTACCTTGTTGCCGCCGCCCTGGTGGCGGACGGTGATTTTGCCCTGCTTATTGCGGCCCGCGTTCTTTTTCTTGTATTCGATCAGGCTCTTTTCAGGGGTCTTCTTGGTGATTTCCTCAAACGTCAGCACCGACATAAAGCGGCGGGCGGACGAAGTCGGCTTATAAACACGAATTGCCATGTTGCTTCTCCTCCCTTACACCATGCCCTCGAAGAATTCGATGGGCTTGGAATCTTCCGTCAGGATCACATAGGCCTTTTTGACTTCGGGGGTGCGGCCGCTGTGCATGCCCTGGCGCTTCATTTTTCCCAGGGTGCGCAGGGTGTTGACCCGGGCGACCTTGATTTCGGGGAAAACCTTTTCCAGCGCGGTCTTGATCTCGATCTTGTTGGCGTCGATGGCCACTTCAAACACGTACCGCTTGTCGGCGATGCCGTCGTAGCCTTTTTCCGTCAGGACGGGGCGCAGAATAATGTCATGCGGGTTCTTCATGCGTACACCTCCTGGAGGTCCTGCATGGCCCCTTTGAGCACGATGATCTTATCGGCGTTCAGCAGGTCATACACATTGATGGTGTTTACATAAGCGTCTTTCAGGGTGGGGATGTTCTTGCCGGCGCGGATGACGGATTCGTCCCGGTCGGCCAGCACGAGCAGGGCCTTGCTTTCGTCGGTGCCCAGGGCCTTGAGGACCTGCGCCATCAGCTTGGTTTTGCTCTGCTGGAGCTTGATTTCGTCCACCACGATGATGGAGCCTTCATTATATTTGCTGGTCAAGGCGCTCTTCATGGCCAGACGGCGCACTTTCTTGGGCACCTTGATCACATAGTCCCGGGGCTGAGGCGCGAACACCACACCGCCGTGACGGAACTGGGGAGCGCGGTTGCCATGATGGCGGGCGTTACCAGTGCCCTTTTGGCGGTAGATCTTCCGGCCGCCGCCGCGAACCATGCCGCGGGAGAGGGCGCTCTGAGTGCCCTGGCGCTGATTGGCTAAAATGGAGCGAACGACCAGATGCATGGCGGGGACGTTGATGGGAGAAGCGAAGATTTCCTCGCTCAGCTCCATGCTGCCCACTTTCTTGCCCTGCATGTCGAGCACATCGATGTTAGGCATTGTTTCTGTTTCCTCCTTCATCAGGCCTTGCAGGAATTACGGATGAGCAGCAGGCCTTCCTTGGGGCCGGGAACCGCGCCGTGCACCAGCAGCAGGCTGCGCTCGGCGTCCACCTTCACGATGGACAGGTTCTGAACCGTGACCCGCTCCACGCCGTAATGACCGGCCATGTGCTTGTTCTTGAACACGCGGGAAGGATCGGAGTTGGCGCTCATGGAGCCGACGCCGCGGTGATACTTGGAGCCGTGGGCCATGGGGCCGGTGTGCTGGTTCCAGCGGTAGATGGGGCCGGTGTAGCCGCGGCCCTTGGTGATGCCGGTGATATCCACGGCTTCGCCTTCTTCGAACACGTCAGCCTTGATTTCCTGGCCGATTTCGTAAGCGGAGCAGTCGTCAAACCGGAACTCGCGCAGCGCGCGGGTGGGGGCCACGCCAGCCTTGTTGAAGTGGCCGGCATCGGGCTTGTTGACCAGCTTCGCAACGCGGTTTTCGGGGATCTTGTCGAAGCCGAACTGAACAGCTTCATAACCGTCTTTTTCGAGGGTCTTCTTCTGCACCACGGTGCAGGGGCCCGCCTGAATGACCGTCACGGGAACCAGACGGCCGTCGGGCAGGAAAATCTGGGTCATACCCAGCTTTTTGCCAACGATCGCTTTCTTCATAATTGCCCTCCTGCCTTACAGCTTGATTTCGATTTCGACGCCGGCCGGCAAATCGAGCTTCATCATGGCGTCCACAGTGCGGGGATTGGGATTCAGCACGTCGATGAGGCGCTTATGGGTGCGGCGCTCAAACTGTTCGCGGCTGTCCTTGTACTTATGGGGGGAACGGAGGATCGTAACGATCTCCTTTTCGGTGGGCAGCGGGATCGGGCCGGAGACCCGGGCGCCCGTGCGCTTCGCGGTTTCCACAATACGCTCGGCGGACTGGTCGATCAGGTTGTGCTCGTACGCCTTGAGCTTGATGCGGATTTTCTGGTTGGCCATGGTTTTTCCTCCTTGATTTCGTACTCACGGCTTAAACGGGGGGAGTCTTTCCCTCTGTTCCGGCGCTTCGCAGGCGGCGCCGCCTTTTTGAGGGGAAGCCCGTCGCCTTCCGTGCCTTTTCGCACGGCTCGAGTCCGTTCGTCGGGGTCATGCCCCGGCTGGTCCGCATTAATTACCTGCTCTGGCCTGAGCAGCAACTTAATGCATCATCCCTTAAACAGACAGCTTTACGATTATATCTCAACTTCAAAAAAAAAGCAAGCATTTTTCAGCCCGTTTTCAAACTTTTTTTCTTATTTTTTTCGTAACGCCTGCCCGCAAACGCCCATCCCACGCGCTTTTCCCGAATGAAGCATGTCAACCCCTCCGGGTGTGTCACAATGCAAAGATTTGGTATAATTCCATTCATTCCTATATATTGTGGTATTTGAGCTTATAACCTACTAAAAAAATGAGTTGATTGACAGGATGCAAAAAAAGAGTACAGATATATATAGCCGACAGCTCGCGGGGTTCCTGTTGTCATCACTATATTATCTGTACTCTGAACTCTGCACTTTGTATTCTCTACTCTGCCCCGCCAGCGCCTGAACGTGTCTCTGAATTTACCGATCCTTCACACGCAGCGGCACCCACTCCAGAAAGTCGCCCGAAGCCAGGCTGTACCGGACGCCGTTTTTCATACCCATGACGCTGTCGTGAAATCGGGACTGACCATGGCAGTGGGCGTAAATCACATGCTCCGCGCCATATTCCTCAGCCATGCGGGTGAACGCGCTGTCTTTTTCAAGCATGTTGGTGGGCGGGTAGTGGAGGAACATAATGAACTTTCGGTATCCGTCTTTCCGCGCCGCTTCGAAGGAAACGCGCAGGCGTTCCGCCTCGCGCTCCACCAGCTTCCGCGCGCGGGCTTCCTCTTCCTCGTCCCAGCCCACGACGCGGCCGCGCCTGTCCAGATAAAAGGGGCCCTCGAAGGTGAAGCCCTTGGTGCCTACCAGCGCGTAATCATTATAGGAAGCATAATTGTTTTGCAGGAAAAACAGCCTGCCCGCGAACCGCTCGTTCAGCGCGGCGGTTTTTTTCGCATCCCAGAACATGTCATGGTTGCCGCGGAGCAGGATCTTCCGTCCCGGCAGTGAAAGGATGTATTCAAAGTCCCGCGCGCATTCGTCCATGTTCCTCCCCCAGCTGTGGTCGCCCGCCAGCACCAGCGTGTCCCGCGGGCCGACCATGCGGCGGCAGTTGTTCAGGAAGCGTTCTTCATGGTTTTTCCACACAGGCGCGATCAGCTGGCCGCGGGCTTTCAGCTCGGACTGGAAATGCAGGTGCAGATCGCCGATGACGAACAGGCTCATACTAACCTTCTCCTTATTTGCAAAAAATAACTGGGGGAAACCGCTCTTTGGAGGCCAAAGAGCGGTTTCCCCCAGACCCCTTTCCGAGAAAGCTATAGGAGGCAGAAAAATATCAAATCCAGACTAAATCAAGCATCCACCGGATGGTTTCTGTAATAGTTGATGAGGCAGCCGTCGGCGATGATCTGGCGTTCGTCGGGGGTCAGGTCGCCCAGGCTCACGGTGAAGGAGTTCAGCGTGCCGTCCGGCTTCACGGCGTAGGCGATGAATTCCGGGGTTCCTTCCAGCACGGCCTTGCGCAGGCCGGGGATGAACACCCAGTCGTCCAGGGCGAAGGCGGTTTCATCCTTCACCAGCAGCGGCGCCATACCCCAGTTGATGCAGTTGGAGCGGTAGCGCTTGGTGGCGTATTCCTTGGCCAGGTTGGCGGAAGCGCCCAGCACGCGCTGACAGGACGCCGCCTGCTCACGGGCGGAGCCGTCGCCGGGCTTCACGGCAAAGATGGTGGAGCCAATGTCGGTGTGTTCGGGATCGACCTTGACCACATTGGAAAGCGTCTCGTATACGTTTTCGACTTCCTCGGGCAGGCCCTTTCCCGCGATCCGGTCGCGCTCGATCTCGCGCACGGCCTTACTGCGGCTCACATATCCCGGATCTTTGCGGCTCAACGTAAACTCGCTCAGCCGCTCGGGGTTGGAGCGGTAGGAGGACGCCTCGCCGGAGGGAATCAGTTCGTCGGTGGTGGTCACCGGGTCGGTGATGTAGGAGCAGACCTTCACCAGCAGGTCGTCCGTCAGGGCGGGCTGCTCGGGCCAGTCCTTGATGTTGGGGCCGAACTTGAGTTCATGCTTGGGCTCCGCCTTGCCGAAGCCGAAGTATACGCGCTTGTCGTACAAGGACTTTTCAAATATATAAGGATACTTCTGATACTTGATATCCAGGTCGGTGGCCGGGGTCAGCCTGCCGTGATTGATGGCGGTGGCGGCGATGGAACGGGCGTCCATCAGGGCCACGGCGCTCATCTGGCCCTCGCCGGGCTTGCTGCCTTCGCGGTTGGGGAAGTTGCGGGTGGTGTGGCGGATGGAGAACTCGCCGTTGGCGGGGGTGTCGCCCGCGCCGAAGCAGGGGCCGCAGAAGCATTCGCGGATGATCGCGCCCGCGGCGGCGATGTCCGCCAACGCGCCGTTCTTCATCAATTGCAGGTAGGCGGGCATGGAGCCGGGGTACACGCTCATGGTGAAGGCTCCGTTGCCGGTGGACTGACCCCGCAGGATGTCCGCCACGGCGCAGATATTATCGAACGTGCCGCCGGAGCAGCCCGCCACCAGGCCCTGTTCCACCCATACGCCGCCGTCATGCACCTTGCTCACCAGGTCGACCTTCGCGCCGACGATCTGTTTGTTGGCCTTTTCCTCGCATTCATGCAGGATGTCCTTCGGATTTTCCAGCAGCTCGCGAATGGTGATGGCGTGGCTGGGATGCATGGGCAGGGCGATGGTACTTTCAATGGAAGAAAGGTCGATGTACACACAGCCGTCATAGTACGCCACGTCGGCGGGCTTCATTTCTTTATAGGCTTCGGGCCGGCCGTGGATAGTCAGATATTCTTCGGTAGTTTCGTCGGTCTCCCAGATGGACGACCAGCAGGTGGTCTCGGTGGTCATCACGTCGATGCCGTTGCGGTATTCCATGGGCAGTTTCGCCACGCCGGGGCCGACGAATTCCATCACCTTGTTCTTCACATAGCCGTTCTTGTACACCGCGCCGCAGATCTGCAGCGCCACGTCCTGCGGGCCGACGCCGGGCCGGGGTTCGCCATCCAGATACACCAGCACCACCTGGGGCCTTGCCATGTCGTAGGTGCGGCCCACCAATTGCTTGGCCAGCTCGCCGCCGCCCTCACCCACGGCCAGGGTGCCGATAGCGCCGTAGCGGGTGTGGGAGTCGGAGCCCAAAATCATCCGTCCGCAGCCCGCCATCACTTCGCGGTTGAAGGAGTGGATGACCGCCATGTTGGTGGGCACGTAAATGCCGCCGTACTTGTGCGCCGCGCTGAGGGCAAACATATGGTCATCCTCGTTGATGGTGCCGCCCACAGCGCACAGGCTATTATGGCAGTTGGTGAGCACATAGGGCATGGGGAATTCCGTCATGCCGCTTGCGCGGGCGGTCTGGATGATGCCCACATAGGTGATATCATGGCTGGTCAGGCTGTCGAAGCGCATTTGCAGGCGTTCCATGTCCCCGCTCCTGTTATGCGCTTTCAGGATGCCGTAGGCGATGGTGCCCTGAACAGCTTCTTCCATAATAATAGGACGGCCTGCCAGCCGCGCAGCTTCCTGCGCGTCATGGACCACCTGGCGGCCATGGATGAGATAAACCCCGGAATCGTACAGCTTTATCATGAATAAACCCTCCATTCCCTTGTCGGTGAGCATAATTGTCAGAAGTAAATCATACCGATATTTATTATCCGTAAATCCCGCGCCGTTGTCAAGTATTCCCTGTGTTTCTGTGTCACGATTTTTGCCCTCCTGTATACCATGTACCTACAGGTAGGATCTATTCTTTATGGAAATAACTTCCTTATAGCTTTCTCGGAAAGGGGGTCTGGGGGGAAACCGCTCTTTGGCTCCAAAGAGCGGTTTCCCCCCCAGAGATATCTGAATCGTAGCCCGCCTGAATTGTCCGAAAAAACGTCTGGATTGTCAGCCTGCCTACTTTAAAAGCGCGGAAGAATCTGTTATACTCATGATGTCGCAAGGGAGCAGCCAAACACGGTTTTATGAACCGCCGTCCGGAACGGGAACACAAGACTTTCATCCACACAGCAAGGAGGGTATTATCATGGAAATGGTTCTTCAATTCCTTATGGAAAAATGGTGGCTTATCCTGGTTTGCATCGTGGGCCTCATCGTGCTGATCCGGCTGGTGCCCCGGTATAAGATCGCTCCCCCGGATACGGCGCTGATCATCTCCGGCCTGCTGCGCCGCTCCTACAAGGTGAGGAACCCCGACGGCACAGTGTCCGCGAAGAAATTCGGCTACCGCATCGTACGCGGCGGCGCGACCTTCTACATCCCCGCGATTGAGCGCATCGACCAACTGGACATGTGCCTGATGCAGGTGGACATCAAAACCGCCCAGCCCGTGCCCACGAAGGAATACATCTCCGTGCTGGTGGACGCCGTGGCGAACATCAAGATCGGTTCGGACGACCTGTCCATCGCCACCGCCGCGGAGCAGCTGCTCCACTATGACGCCGACCAGATCAAATCTCTGGCCAAGGACGTGCTGGAAGGCAACATGCGCGAGATCATCGGCCAGATGACCATCGCCGAGCTGGTGCAGAACCGCGACAAATTCGCCCAGGAATCCATCAAGGCCGCCATGAGCGACATGAGCAACATGGGCCTGGAGATCATCAACCTGACCATTCAGAACTTCTCCGACAAGGACGGCCAGGTGATCGAAACCATGGCGACCCAGAAGATCGTGGAAAAGGAAAGGGACGCCTCCATCGCCCGCGCCAAGGCGCAGCAGGAAGGCCACAAGGCCGAAATCGAGGCGCAGGCCGCCATCGCCGAGCAGGACAAGGAGCTGGCGCTGCTCAAAGCCGCGTACCAGATCGAATCCGACCAGGAAAAGGCAAAAGCCGACGAAGCTTACCGCATCGAGCAGGAGCGCGTGCGCAAGACCTTCGAGCAGGAGCGCGCCGCCGCAGAGCTGACCCGCCTTGAAAAAGAAACCGAGCTGAAAAAGCAGGAGGTCGAGATCCAGCGCGAACGCCTGAATGTGGAGATCCGCGAGAAGGCCGCCGCAGAAAAAGACGCACGCCAGTTCCAGGCCGAGGCTGAGAAATTTGAGCGCCAGGCCCAGGCCGACGCCCAGCTGTATGAAGCCCAGAAGGAAGCCGAGGCTATCCGTATGAAGGGCGAAGCCGAGGCCGAAGCCATCCGCATGAAAGCCGAAGCCATGAAGCTCTACGGCCAGGCCGCCATGCTGGAAATGGTGGTGGACAAGCTGCCCGAAATCGCCCAGTCTGTCAGCGAGCCCCTCAGCAAGACCGAAAAGATCATCCTCTTCGGCGAAGGCGGGGCCACCTCCATGGCCCGCGACACCGCCGGCACCATGCTGCAGACCTTTGAGGCCGTCAAGCAGGCTGTGGGCCTGGATATCCCCAAGATGCTCCGCGATGTGTCCGTGGGCGGGCTGGTCGGCAAAGCCGCCGCGGAAGACAATACGGACAGCAAAGACCAGAAAGAAGAATAATCCCGTTTTCTCCCGCTCCGCAGCCGCGATCGGCTGCGGAGCATTTTAATTCTGTGTTCTGCAGAAGCTTGACAGAGATTCCATTCATTATATAATAAGTATAGATTCAGCCGAATCAAAACGGCGGAGAGGAGAAAGGCTTCATGGGTCTTTTTGACGGCTTTCTCAGCAGCGACAGCAAATTCAGCGACCTGAAACGGTTTGTGGGCGATTTCGAGATCATCGAAGTAAAGGATAAAAACGGCAGGATGCGCAAAAAAGCGCTGTACACAGGCGTATGGACAGTGCTTCGGGACGCGGGCACGGCCACACGGGCGAAGATGTATGCGGCGGCAGCCACAGCGTTCGTTCTGATTGCGGCTTATATCTGGTCGCTGCTGCTCACCCATGTCGGCAGCGGCAGCCTGCTGGTCATGCTTCCGCTGCTGGCCGGGCTGTTTCCGGTGCTGTATCTTCTGATGGGGGTGTTTTCGCTGCCTTTCCGGGGAAAGCCCATGCGCCGCGACCAGTATATGCATAGTTTTATCCGGGCATCCCGCTCCGCGGTGGGCGTGAGCGCCTTTGCGTTTGCGGGATTGCTGGCGTCGTTTGTTTACAGAATCATTCTGGGCGACTGGCTGTTCCTGCCGGAGGACTGGTATTTTATCGCAGCGTGCGCGGTCATCGGGATGCTGTCCGCAGGCACTGTTTACTTTCTGCGGAGCATTGATTTGTCGGAAAGAGAGAACGCGGCTTTCGAATCAAAACCGCTGTGAAATACAAAAAAAGAACGAAAATACAAAAATAATACAATGCTGAATAAGAAGGAATTATAAACTGCCATGAATTAACCTTGACAATCATTGCAAAACTGGTGTATTATTTAATATGTTCATCATGCACAAGATGGTTTTGTGCAACTATTAAAAACAGGAGGAAAACCAAATGAAGAAACTGGTAGCTTTGCTCATGACGCTGGTTATGGTGCTGGCGGCTGTCAGCTTTGCTGGCGCCGAAAGCGTTGATGCCGCGAAAATCGTGGAATCGCCTGAATTCCAGGTCATGACCCTGGGCAATTTCAAGTATGGCGAGGATTACACCTCCCTGTACGAAAAGTACGGCAAGGACATCACCATCGCCGATGTGGAAGAAGACGAGGAAACCGGCTTCGCCTACATCACCGTGGATGGCGAAAAGTACGAACTGGGCCTGGACTTCCTGACCATGGCGATGGTGTACAACACCACCCCCGCCGGTGACTACGAAACCGAAGACGACGTCTACGCCGCCTGGTGGAGACTGTATATCACCCGCTGGAATTATCTGCTGCCCGAAGTGCCCCTGTACAGCAACGAATATTACGACCTGTACAACGCGCATATCAAGGGCGTTGCGGAATATCCCACCAACCCCTTCTGGAGCCCTGCGTCTGCTCTGATTGACTGGTCCTCTGAGAAAGCAGATAACAGCTTCATCCTGGGCAATACCACCGAACTGTCCGGCCAGTTCCGTTATGCCACATTCGGAAAGACCAATCCTGCCGCTTCCGATAACGACGTGGAAGGCCTGACCAGTGGCCTGGAAACCGTCGCCACCACCAAGGAAGGCGGCTTCGAGTGGAACGAAACCGTTGTGGATTCTCACGAAGAAACCATTAACGAAGATGGATCTCTTACCTACACCATCAAAATCAAGGACGACCTGAAATTCTCCGATGGCAGTCCTGTCACCGCGAAGGATTATCTGGCTTTCACTATGGCGATGTATTCTCCCGTTGGCGCCGAAGCTCAAGGTAGTGAGAAGAGCCTGCCGACTATGGTCGGTTGGAAGGGCGCTTATCAGAAGTACACTGGCCCCGACAGTGAAGAAGGCACCAAGTTCTTGGCTGGTCTCCACCTGATCGATGATTACACCTTCTCCGTGTCCATCTTACCGGATTATGCCAACTACTTCTACAAGATCATTTACGGCGGATTCTCTGCCAGCTACGCCGCCGCTTTCCTGGGCGAAGGCGTTGAAATCAAGGACGACGGCGAAGGCTGCTATCTGTCTGACGAATTCTATGCCAAGGACGCCGATGGCAAGTACATCCAGGCTGCCAAGATCAAGAAGCTGTGCACAGATACCAGCGAAGAAAACTACGCCGCGTATCCCTGGTCTGGCCCCTATGTTGTGAAATCCTTCGACAACAGCGACTCCACCGCCACCCTGGTGAAGAACGAATATTACAAGGGCAACTATGAAGGCGCTACTCCTAAGATCGGTACCATCATCTACAAGAAGATCATTTCCGCTACCCAGATGATTTCTTTCACCAGCGGTGAACTGGATGTTATCGCTGGCATCACCGGCGGCGCTGAAACTGACGAAGCGCTGAAAACCGCTGACGAATCCGAAGGCAAGTACGTGTACACCCACTACAGCCGCGCCGGTTACGGCAAGCTGGGCTTCCGCGCCGACTACGGCCCCGCTCAGTTCGCTTCTGTCCGTCAGGCCATCGCCCTGTGCATGGACCGCGCTCAGTTCGCCAAGGACTTCACCGGCGGCTACGGCGGCGTTGTGGACGGCCCCTACTACACCGGTTCCTGGATGTACAAGGCTGCTGTGGACCAGGGCATGCTGCTGGACAGCTATGCCACTTCCGCTGACGCTGCCATCGAAGTGCTGGAAGCCGACGGCTGGATCTACAATGCCGACGGTACTCCCTACGCTGGCGAAGGCGTGCGCTACAAGGCCATCCCCGCTGACAAGATCAACGAAAACGACAAGAACTACAAGGCTGTTGACGGTACCTACAAGACCGAAGAAGTGAACGGCGTGTACCTCATGCCCCTCGTCATCAACTGGTATGGCACTGCCGATAACCCCTTCACCGACCTGCTGCAGACCGGCCTGAAGGCCAATGAGAATGTGGCCAAGGCTGGTATGGTAGTTTACAACACCATCGGCGACTTCGGCCCCATGCTGGACGAACTTTATCAGGCGGCTGTGTATGGCTTCTATGCCGGCACTCCCATGTACTGCGCGTTCAACTTCGCGACCGGCTTCAGCTCCGCTGCTTATGACTACGCGTTCAACATGACCATCGATCCCGCCATGTATGACGACTATTCTGCTTACTACATCAAGGACTATGCCGACATCCTGTGGCTGAACAAGTAATTGATCTCCGCGCGTTCAAAACAATTTGAATGCTAACCGGCAAATACATCCGGCGGCGTCCCGCCGCCGGATGTATTTGTCACTTTAAGGCTTTTGCCTGATGAATATCGGAAATACCGTGTCGGGGCCCTGCCGCGGCCGATTGCATATAAATAAACGCGCGGAGAAACGCCGCGCAAAGGAGTTTTCTCATGGCAAGATACATCGCAAAAAGGTTGATCTACATGGTGGTTGTGTTCTTTTTGCTGACGTTTATCCTGTTCATGCTGTATCAGCTGATGCCTGCGAACAGGGCGTATACGGACGCAAGAACCGAGATTCAGACCATGAAACGGCTTTCAGAAGAAGAAAAGGCCACCAAGTTTGATGAGCTGTACTTAAAGTATCAGCGTCTCTACGGCACGGACACCGACAACAAGCTGGTGCTGTATCTGCGCTGGCTGGGGCTGTATCCCTTCTACGACGGCCATTATTCCGGCATCTTCCAGGGAGACTTCGGCTTCTCCTATGATTACAATCTGCCGGTGGTGCAAGTGGTGCCCGTTCATATGCGCAACTCGTTCATTATCGGCGTGATCACGGAAATTGCGGTGCTGGGCATCACGATCCCACTGGGTATCAAGTGCGCCGTGAAGAAGAACAGCCGGTTTGACCGGTTCACCCAGTTCTTCACCCTGATCGGCTTCTCCACCCCCAGCTTCATCATCTATATTGTATTCATCGTGTTCTTCTGTTCGATCCTCGGCTGGTTTCCTGTCAGCGGCATGAAAACGCCAGGCGCGAACTACACGGGCTGGCGTGAGGTGCTGGACGTGCTCTGGCACGTCACTTTGCCCACCATCTGCCTGACCTTCGGCTCCCTGGCGGGTATCACGCGCATCACCCGCGCTTCCATGATCGACGCGCTGAATCTGGACTGCATCCGCACCGCCCGGGCCAAGGGCTTGACCGAAAAGGTAGTCATTTACAGCCACGCCTGGCGGAATGCCCTGATTCCGATGGTGAGCATCATCGTGGGCGGTTTTTTCCACACGATCTCAGGCGCCATGATATTGGAGCAGATGTTCGGCTTCAAGGGCATGGGTCTGCTGTTCCTGAACGCCACGCGAACGGCGGACTATGACATGATCATGTTCATGGAAGTGATTTACACCTTCCTGGGCCTCTTTGCCAATCTGGTGATCGACCTGTGCTACGGCCTCGTCGATCCCCGCGTGCGCATCAGTAAATAAGGGGGGACGATAGCATGAAGAAGAAAGAAAACGTGTTCCGCGTCCTGGCCCGCTGGTTCGTTCGCTGGATCTTCGGCCTGAAGTATGAAGAGAAATGGTTCGGCAAAAAGGAGAAGGACGCGCCTGCCGAAATCAAATTCAAGGACGGTGTGCCGGACGATTCCGAGCTGATCGTCAGCCCGGCGCGGCAGATTTTCAATCGGTTTATCGAGCGCAAGTTCGCGGTGTTTTCCGTGATCGTGGTCGTGGTGATGTTCTGCGTGGTGTTCATCGCGCCTCACTTCATGACCAAGTATTACGACGCCTTCACTGAAACCACCCAGAAGGACCTGCCCCCCACCCTGGACTTTATGAACGTCCCCGGGGAACTGGCGGGAAAAATCAAAACAATTGACAGCTACTCCAGCTTCTCCGTGGGTCTGTCCACGGACGGCAAGGTTTACGTCTGGGGTATCGGCAAAATCGGCGCAACGGGCATTGACGTCAAGAAGATTCCCGACGAAGTGAAGAACGCGAAGATCGCCTTCGTCGCCGCCGGCCAGGATCACATCATCGCCATCGGCGAGGACGGCGCGTTCTACGGCTGGGGCAGCAACCGCTTCGGCCAGTACGAGGCCACGGAAGCAGTGCTTGCCAACCCAAACCTGGCGCCCATACCCGAGGAAGTCTCCGGCGGTCAGCTGGATGTTTCCCACATCAAAAAAGTGACCTGCGGCTACCAGGCTTCCGCCATCCTGATGGATGACGGCACACTGTATATCTGGGGCAACAAGCAGGCCTACGCCAACCTGGATAAGTTCATCGGCCGCACGAACATTGTGGACGTGGACTTCACCCTCAACTACGTGGTGGGCCTGGACGAAAAGCAGACCAGCGTTTATACCGGCACCAAGGGCCTGTATACCAAGGCCAAGACCGTCATCGGCGGCACTGACACCAAGAAGATGTCCGATTTCCTGGACGGCCGGAAGATCAACGAAGTGCGCGCCACCACCACCTCCGTCTGCCTGCTGCTGGACGATGGCAGCATCGCCCTCACCGGCGATTTCCCCGCCGACTTTGTGGAAGTGCCCACCCTCCAGGAGGGCGAGCGCTTCATCGACATCGAAGCGGGCAACTACCACTTCACGGGCCTGACCAATCTGGGCCATGTGTATTCCTTCGGCGGCGACCATTACCGCCAGGCAGAAGCGCCTAAGGTGGAGGGCGCGGCGAAGATTTACGCCGGTTCCTTCCAGAGCTACGCCGTAGATGAAAACGGCAAGCTGATCAACAAGTGGGGCCTGAAGGGCTACCTCTTCGGCACGGACGACCGCGGCGCGAACATCGCCGAGCGCGTCATCGCCGGTGGACGCATCACCATGACCGTCGGCGCGGTGGCCGTCATCATTGAAATCATCATCGGCGTCACCATCGGCCTGACGGCGGGCTTTGCCGGCGGCTGGGTGGATATCTTCCTGATGCGTGTGGCGGAGGTAATCAGCTCCATCCCGCTGTATCCCTTCCTGCTGATTCTGACCTCCCTGCTGGCCCAGGTGTCCCTGACCACCGACCAGCGGCTGTATATGATCATGGTGATCCTGGGCGTTTTGGGCTGGCCCGGCTTTGCCTATATCACCCGTGCCCAGGTGCTGGTTGCCCGTGAAAGCGAGTACGTCACCGCAGCCCAGGCCATGGGCGTCAAGTCCAGCCGCATCGCCTTCAAGCATATCCTGCCGAACATCGTCTCCGTGATTCTGGTGAATATCACGCTCAGCTTCGCGGCCTCCATGCAGACGGAAACGTCCCTGTCGTTCCTGGGCTTCGGCGTCACCTATCCGCAGCCCAGCTGGGGCAATATGCTCTCCCGCGCCAGCAACGCCGTGGCCGCCATCAACTTCTGGTGGCAGTGGGTGTTCACCTCCGCGATCCTCATCACCACCACGGTGTGCATCAACACCATCGGCGATACGCTCCGCGACGTGATGGATCCCAAGTCCACCAATGATAAGTAAGGAGGGAATGAGAATATGCCTTTGCTGGAAGTAAAAAATCTTCACACCTTCTTTACTACGAAAAAAGGTATCGTCAAAGCGGTCAACGACGTGTCCTACTCTCTGGAAAGCGGCAAGACCATCGGCATCGTGGGCGAAAGCGGCTCGGGCAAATCCGTGTCCGCCATGAGCATCCTGCAATTGCTGGACGGCAACGGTTACATCGACAGCGGCGAGATCATCATGGAGGGCAGGGACCTTACGAAGCTGTCCCTCAAGGAGATTCAGAGCATCCGCGGCAATGAGATTTCCGTTATTTTCCAGGAACCCATGACCAGCCTGAACCCCGTGTTCTCCGTGGACAGGCAGCTGTCCGAGCCCTTCATGGTCCACCAGGGCATGAACAAGCAGGAGGCCCACGAAAAAGCCCTGCAAATGCTCTACGACGTGCAGATTCCCAACCCCGAAGTGGTCATCAAGCAGTATCCGCACCAGCTTTCCGGCGGTATGCGGCAGCGCGTAATGATCGCTATGGCGCTGGCCTGCAAGCCGAAAATCCTGATTGCCGACGAACCGACCACCGCTCTGGACGTGACCATTCAGGCCCAGATCCTGCGGCTGATGAACGAGCTCAAGCAGTCCACCGGCACGGCCATTATCTTCATCACCCACGACCTTGGCGTCATCAACGAGATGGCCGACGACGTGGCCGTGATGTACTGCGGCCAGGTGGTGGAGCAGGCCCCGGCGGACGTGATCTTCCAGGATTCCAAAAACAGCCATCCCTACACCGAGGGCCTGATGCTCTCCATCCCGCGCCTCGAAATCGAAAGCGACCGCCTGGAGCCCATCCCCGGTGTGGTGCCGCATCCGCTGGCGCTGCCCAAGGGCTGCAAGTTCGGCCCCCGCTGCAAATACTGCACGCAGAAATGCATCGACGAGGAACCGCCGCTCACAAAGGTCAGCGACAACCAGGCGATCCGGTGCTTCTATCCCAACAAGGAGGAACGGAATAATGGCGAACACAAAAAAATTACTGTCCATTACTAATCTGAAAAAGTATTTTCCGGTCGCCAAATCCTCCATCTTCCAGCGGAACCGGCTGTATGTCCGCGCCAACGAGAACATCACCATCGACATCTACGAGGGTGAAACCCTGGGTGTCGTGGGTGAATCCGGATGCGGCAAATCCACGCTGGGCCGCGTGCTGCTCCAGCTCTATCCCCAGACGGCGGGCTGCACGCTGTATTACGGCGTCACCCTGGACGAGCTGACCCCCGGCTACATGCGCGACACTATCAAGAACGAGAAGAAATACCGCAAGGCCCTGGACAAGGCCAGCGCCAAGGCTCGGGATCTGGAACAGAAGGTGCAGGCCGCAGGCGGCGAGGACGGCGCGGATTTCTATCTGCTGCAGGAATGCAATATCGCCCAGTGCGACGAGCAGACCCACCTGAGCAACATCGTCAAGATTTTAGGCGGCTTTTACGCCAAGGACGATCCGGAAGGAATGTCCCTGCTGCTGCAGCTCTACGAGGAAAACAAAAAGCGCAACGCCGTGCTGGAAAACCGGAAGACTCACCAGGTAAACCTGGAGCACTTCGAGCACAGCATCACCGAAGCGAAGGAAAGCAAAAAGGCCGGTCTGGAACGGAACAAAGACAAAGAAGCCGCCGCGCTGGAGAAGATCGACGCCATTATAGCCGAATACGACCAGCGCATCGCCGGCCTGCAAAGCCAGCTCGCCGCGGTCAAGGCGAAGTATAAGGACGACGCCGAGTTCGCCAAATACGAAGCCATGCTCGACAACGGCATCGACCTGGCCCGCCTCAGCAGCAATGAAATGCGCGCCTTGCGCAAGAACATGCAGATCATCTTCCAGGACCCCTATTCCAGCCTGAATCCCCGCTTCACCGTGGGCCAGATCATTGAAGAGGGCCTGGTGACCCACCACTTCTTCAAGCACGGCTCTCCCAAGATGCGCGCCTACATCGTGGACACCATGGAGAAATGCGGCCTGCAGGAATACATGCTCCACCGCTATCCCCACCAGTTCTCCGGCGGCCAGCGCCAGCGCATCTGCATCGCCCGCGCCCTGGCCGTGCAGCCGAAGTTCGTGGTGTGCGACGAGTGCGTGTCCGCTCTGGACGTGTCCATCCAGTCCCAGATCATCAACCTTTTGCAGGAGCTGAAGGAAAAGCAGCACCTGACCTACATGTTCATCTCCCACGACCTGTCGGTCGTCAAGTTTATTTCGGACCGCATCGCAGTCATGTACCTGGGCAGCATCGTGGAGCTTGCCGACAAGAACACCATCTTCCAGGACCCGCGCCATCCCTACACCGTGGCGCTGCTCTCCTCCATCCCCACCACGGAGGCCGGTTCCGCCGACAAGGAGCGCATCATCCTGGAAGGCAATATCCCCAGTCCCGTCAATCCCCCGGCCGGTTGCAAATTCTGCACCCGCTGCTATATGGCGACGGATAAGTGCCGCCGCGTTAGCCCGCCGCTGGTGGAAATCGAGCCCAATCACTTCTGCGCCTGCCATTACCCGGAACGCAAGCTGGACGAAAACAAGAACTACCTCTTTGACATCCATCATCCGAAAAAGGAGTCCTGACCATGCGCGCTTCGGAACGGGAGAGGCAGGACATGCTGGACGGCGAGCTGCCGCAGCTGGAAAAGAAAGACCTGCTGGCCATGTACTTTTCCGGTTTTCTGGTCATCGGCCTGCCATGCCTGCTGCTGATTCTCATCATCGTCGGCGTCACATTCCTGCTTTTTACTCATTGAATGTTCTTGTTCAGCCGTTTTCAACGCGGACGCTATGCGTCAGAATAAAAGGAGGGATTCTCACATGGCCAATCAGGAAGAATGGGATATCATCGAACTGGAGGGCGACGACGGCGAGCCGATCCGCCTGGTCGTGGAGCGCTATTTTTTCTACAACGGCGATGAATACGTGCTGCTCAGCGACGCCTGCGACGTGGAGGACGAGGACGAAATCTCCCGCTACGTGATGAAGGTGCAGCCCATGGAGGGCGAGGGCAACGAGGACATGGAAGAATTCGTGCCCGTGGACGAGGATCTGATGGATCAGCTGATCGAAGTCGCCGAAGCCACGTTTGACATGGACGAAGAGGACGAGGAAGAATAACAGGTACATAAAATAATCGCCAAAAGAATGAGATGCGGAAGTGCGTAATGATACGGCTTCCCTTTACGGCTTTCTTGGAAGGGGGTCTGGGGGAAACCATTCTTTGGCCTCCAAAGAATGGTTTCCCCCAGAAAATTCCATTTCATGAACGAAACCATCTCCCAAAAGCTCCGCCTCCTGCCTGACTCTCCCGGCTGCTACCAAATGAAGGAGAACGGGAAGATCATCTATGTGGGCAAGGCAGTCAATTTAAAAAACCGGGTAAGAAGCTATTTCCATGGCCACGACCACACACCGAAGGTTGCGGCCATGGTTTCGCATATCACGGATTTCGATATCATCCTGTGCCGCACGAACCTGGAAGCGCTGATTTTAGAGTGCAATTTAATCAAGCTTTACAAGCCGTACTACAACATTCTTCTAAAGGATGACAAACACTACCCTTATATCCGTATCAACCTGAACGAGCCGTTCCCGCGGGTCACGCTGGCCCGGCGTCAGACGGCGGACGGAGCGAAGTACTTCGGCCCGTACATCGGGGCCACGGCGGTGCGGGAGGTGCTGGAGCACCTAAAGAAGCTGTTCCCTCTGCGCACGTGCAGCCATCACCTGCCGGAGCACGGCCCCAAGCGGCCCTGCATGAATTACGAGATCGGAAGGTGCCTGGGCCCCTGCTGCGGTAAATGCACGGAGGAGGAGTACCGCGCGGTGGTGCGGCGGGTGATCGCGTTCCTGAACGGCAAGTATCAGGACGTAACGGACGAGCTTGACAGGGAAATGCGCGAGGCGGCGAAGGCCCTGCAATTTGAAAAGGCCGCGCAGCTGCGTGACCAAATACGAGATATTCAAGGCCTGATGCAGCGCCAGCAGGCCATCCAGACCAGCGGCGTGGAACAGGACGTGTTCGCCCTGGCCCAGGATGACCTGGACGCCATGGCGCAGGTTCTATATGTGCGAAACGGCCACATTTTAGGCGGGGATTCCTTCGCTCTGCCCAGGGAGGGAAAAGAGGAACCCGGCGAAGTGCTGTTCGATTTCATCGTGCAGTTCTACGACGGCGACCGCAAGCCCGCCCGGGAAATCCTGTGCCCCGGCCTGCCGGGGGAGATCAGCGCCGACCTGGAAGAATGGCTTCGCCAGCGCCGGGGCGGGGCCTGCGACCTGACCATCCCCCAGCGCGGGGACAAGCGGGCGCTGACCCTGCTGGCCGAGAAGAACGCCCGGGACGCGCTGGAAAAGCGCAACGCGAAAAAGCAGGTGCAGTACGAACGCACGCTGGGCGCGGTGGAGGAGCTGGCGAAGGCCATCGGCATGGACACCGTACCCCGCCGCATCGAGGGCTACGACATTTCCAACACC
Source organism: Clostridia bacterium (assembly GCA_017509065.1). Next base: position 2,859 of record JAFWQM010000172.1, on the reverse strand, counting down.
CAGGGGGCCCAGAACGTGGCCTCCATGGTGGTGTTCATCGACGGCGAGCCCGCGCCCAAGGAATACCGGCATTACCGCATCAAGAGCTTTGAGGGGGCCAACGATTTCGCCGCCATGAACGAAGTGCTGGGCCGCAGGTTCCGCCGTTGCTTCGCTGAGGACGAAAAGGAGCGCTGGCCCCTGCCCGACCTGGTGCTTATCGACGGCGGCCCGGAGCAATTGCAGTTCGCAAGGGAAGCCATGCTGGCAGCGGGGGCGGACGTACCCATGTTCGGCTTGGCCAAACGGCTGGAGGAAATCTTCCTGCCGGGGCGGGAGGAGTCCATCCTCATTGACCATCATTCGCCTGTTTTGCACCTTATCCAGCGCATCCGCGACGAGGCCCACCGCTTCGCCATTACCTACCACCGCGGCCTGCGCGGAAAGGCAAGCGTACACAGCGCACTGGACGATATTCCCGGCATCGGCCCGGCGCGGAGAACGGCGCTGCTGCAATACTTCAAATCCATTAAAGCCATCAAGGAAGCCAGTCTGGACGAGCTGAAACAAGTCTCCGGCATAAGCGCCCCCGCCGCTCAGGCGGTGTACGACTGGGCGCATGGGGTGGGGACGAGGGATTAGGGAAAAGGGATTAGGGGAACGAGACGAAAGCCGCGTATAAAAATCAGAAGTCAAGCATTTTTTCCTATTGCCTAATCCCTATTGCCTATTCCCTAATCCCTCCACCTTACTCCTTCACCGGGTCGCGGTCGCGGAAAAGCAGCGAAATGCTCCACAGGCCCGCCGCGCCGACCAGGGTGTAAATGATCCGGCTGATCAGCGCGCCCTGTCCTCCGAAAAGATACGCGACCAGATCAAACTGGAAAACGCCGATCAGGCCCCAATTGATTGCCCCGATGATTACCAGCAGCAGCGCGATTTTATCCACCATAGATATCAAGCCTCCTTTTTCTGAGTTCGGGCATAGTATGCGCGCATGGCAGCAGAATCATACATACCGAAAGCCTTTCACCCGGAAAAAGAATATGCTCCAACAGGAAAAGCGGTATTGACTTTTTTGTGTATGTGACTCATAATAGAAAAGGAAAAATTGTTAATTTCACATAGATGAATCCGCCGCGTGTTCTTTTGGTATGGCGCCGCGGAGGAAAAAGTTTTAAGGTACAGTCGCGTCAGAGAGGGGCAGGAATAACAATGTATCGCAGGAAAACGAGAGGTTGGTCCCAGCATCTGGATTTTATGGCACTGGATATCCTGTGCCTGGAGGCGTCTCTGATTTTTGGTTTTGCTATGCATTTTGGCTTTCAGCCGCTGTCGAACAACAGGGTGTTCTGGTCGCTGTGCATTGCTGCGGGGTTTATCGATCTGATGATCATGGTGCTGATGGACTCATATCACAACGTGATCCGCCGCGATATTTTTATGGAATTGCGGATGCTGATGAGTCAGACGGCGTATCTGACGATTGGCATCGTCCTTTTTATCTTTATGATGCATGTGGACAACCTGAATATTTTCAACATCCTCATGCCGTCCATTCCCTTCTATGCGCTGATGTGCTTCAACATGCGCGTACTGTGGCGGGAGCACCTGCGCCACAGACTGCATATGAAGAACAACACCAGCATGCTCATTTTGGCCAATACCGACCGGCTGCACGATCTGATCACGCGGATGTTCAACCATAACTACGGCAGCTACCGTTTCGTGGGCGTGGCGCTGCTGGACGATCATCCGAACATCCCCCTGGCTGAAGAAAACCTGAGCCACATCAAGCACGGGGACACGGAAATCAGCGACCTGCACGTGGTTGCGACAAGGGATAGCCTGATCCAGTACCTCATCAACAGCTGGGTGGACGAAATCTATCTGGATACGCCGACTGACCAGAACCTGCCGGTGGACCTGATCAATGAAATCATGGGCATGGGCATCACGGTGCACGTGGCCATCAACAGCATGGACCAGATCGAGGCGCGCAACAAGAACGTGGAATGGCTCTGCGGCCAGGTCACGTTCACCACCAGCCTGGGCTATGTATCCGGGCGCGACCTGCTTTTGAAGCGAATCATGGACGTGATCGGCGGCCTGATCGGCAGCTTTTTCACTGTGCTGCTCACGCTGGTGCTGGGGCCGATGATCTGTATCGCTTCTCCCGGTCCCATCTTTTTCAAACAGCAGCGCATCGGCGAGAACGGGCGCAAATTCTGGATGTACAAATTCCGCAGCATGTATATGGACGCGGAAAAGCGCAAGATGGAGATAGCCGCTTCCACCGGGCAGCAGGACGAATTGATGTTCAAAATGGAACACGATCCCCGCATCATCGGCCAGAAGCAGCTGCCGAACGGCAAATGGAAAAAGGGCATCGGCGGCTGGATCCGGGATCTGTCACTGGATGAGTTCCCCCAGTTCTTTAACGTGCTCAAGGGCGATATGTCCCTGGTGGGCACCCGTCCGCCTACGGTGGACGAATGGGAACGCTATAAGCCCTATCACCGCGGCCGGATGTCCACGAAGCCCGGCATCACGGGCATGTGGCAGGTCAGCGGCCGCAGCAAGATCAGGGATTTTGATAAGGTGGTGCAGCTCGACCGCGAATACATCGAAAACTGGTCTCTGCTGCTGGACATCAAAATCCTGATGCGCACCGTCTGGGCGGTGGTGAGCAGAAAAGGAGCTATGTAAGCGTCGGAATGCCATAGTAAAAAAAGATTAGATTATTGCTCGCCCAACTAAATCATGAATTATCTGCGGGCGATAAATCGGTCCATCCTGCGTCACTCAACCTTGAAATACCTCCAGTATTCCTGCGGTTTCGTTCCTTGTCTGGAACGATTTCTCATCCCGCATCTGAAT
>JAFWQM010000171.1 GCA_017509065.1 Clostridia bacterium | reverse complement strand
TCGAAAAACAATCCGGTGGATTGTTTTTAGCGGAGGCCGGGCGGCAGCCCAGGGCCGAAGGATATTTCAAGGTTGAGTGACGCAGGATGGATCGATTTATCGCCCGCAGATAATTCATGATTTAGTTGGGCGAGCAATAACAATAAACATGCTATAAAACACAGGACTGATTATGTCCTTAAGTATTTTTATACCACATACAAATAGGGCTAACTGATCTACACAGACTCAGTTAGCCTTCATTTTCGGGATGATGGAATCTTGTTGACTTAATTGTTGCCACTCGGGACTCTTACCGCCAGAAAACCCTTTTTTATGCGATTTTCAGGATTTCAGGCGTCATTCCCGGGGATGATTTCGTTCCTCCCATTCGTCCCGGAATTGAATCAGTTTTCTCCTGTATTCCGTTATCAGCAGTACAAAGGCGGGCAGGAATGCCAGATTATTCGTTTTCCAGGGATCATGCCGCAAATCGAACAGGAAGGCAAAGTGATCCTTTGGCTGATCGCCGTTTACGCAATCGGTCAGCTTATTCTTCCTTCGGAATCGTGTTCAGCTTAGCGTTCAAGTCCAGCAGTTCTTCCTTGGTGAAGGGCGCGCGGCTCAGGCGGATGAGGCGCACCACGGTGAAGCTCAGGCGAATCTTCTTCATAGTATCGCTTTCCTTGTCATCTCCCAGGGGGCCTTTTCGCTCAGGGATTTTCGGCAGCACCTCGCTGTCCAGCAGCGCCTGTCCTGCTTCGCTCTTGCCGATATCGCCCAGGGTATCGTTCAGGGAATAGAAGCCTTCGATCTCGTTGATCTCCTGCCAGGACAGCACAGCTCCTTCTTCCTTAAATATATAGGAAGGGTTCGGCGTGTCCACATGGCGGAAGCAGGCTTCGTCCCGGCAGCCCCCGGCCACGGCGACAAGCTCCGTTTCTCCCTCGTTTGGCGCGTCGAAGCGGAAGAAATGGTCATCCGCGGTTTTCTTCCCCAAACTGACGCCGTTGACGAACAGCTCCACTTCGGGCTGATTGGAATACACAGTAACGCGGGACGGATTTTCCGTCCTGTCCACGTACCGCTTGGCGCAGATATGCACGAAGGGCTCGTCGCTGAGCCAGGCTTTGTAAGCGTAGAAAGCGTCCTTCTTATACTTGCGGTCAAAGGTCACCAAGCCTTTGTGGTTCATGCCGTTTTCACCGCCCTCGTTGCGGGCGTCGGCGGCAAAGTCGAACATGTTCCACACGTGGGTTGCCCAGACGTAGGGGCGGGAATAGAGCTGTTTGATGTGCTCCTCGTGGTAGTAGGCCTGGTATTGCTCGCTGTAATCACCCTGGTGGGGCCTGCCCGTCTGCCAGCCGAGCGCTTCCGCGCCGTACTCGCTAATGCCGATGGGCGTTTCAGGATACTTTCTGTGGAATTCGTCCATCCAGGGGCCGGTCATTTCCGGCTTGCCGCCATACCAGCCGAAGTACAGGTTGTAGCTGATCACGTCGGGAATGCGCACGATGGGGTCGTCGATGCTGCACATGGACACGCAGGCCATCACCGTGGGCCGGGTAGCGTCCAACTGATGCGCCATGTCATTGAGGATGCGGTGATTTTCCAGCATATCCTCATCCGTAGGCGTCATCATGGTGATTTCGTTTGACAGGCCCCAGACCACGATGGAAGCATGATTGTAGTTCTGGGTGATCAGCTCCCGCATCTGGGAGATCGTGTTTTCCCTTCCGTTCGGCATATGCGCGGAGATGTAGGGGATTTCTGCCCATATCACCAGGCCCTTTTCGTCGCACAGGTCGTACATGTACTGGGCTTGCTGGTAGTGAGCCAGGCGGATGGTGTTGGCCCCGACTTCCAGAATCAGGGCAATGTCCTCCTCGTGATGGCAGGGCAGCAGGGCGTTGCCGATATTGGGCCGATCCTGGTGGCGGCACACGCCGCGGAGGGGGTAGGCTTCCCCGTTCAGGATGAAGCCCTTCTCCGGGTCGATGCTGTATTCCCGGCAGCCGAAGCGGGCAGATACGCTGTCCAGTTCCTCTCCGTCTTTCAGCAGCGTCACCTTCGCGGTATAGAGATAAGGGTCTTTTTTACCGTGCCAGCGGTGAACAGGATTCAGAATCAGTGCAGCTTCCGTTTCTTTTGTTTCGGTTTCCGCCACAAGTTGCCCTTCCGCATCCAGAATGGTATAGCGCAGCGTCAGGGCAGTGTCCCTGTTCACCACTTTGGTTTTGATTTTCACGATGGCTTTTTCCCCGTCCAGTTCTGGGGTCACATGCAGGCCGGGGAAGCCGTCGGTTTCCGTGTCGATGTGGACGGCTGGCACAGCGATAAGGTACACGCCCCGGTACAGGCCGCCGTAGAAGGTGAAGTCCGCCCGCTGGGGATACACCCGGTCGTTGTCGCTGTTATCGGCCAGGACGCAAATCAGGTTTTGTTCCTGGAGGGCATCGGTAATGTCCACCTTGAAATCGCTGTAGCCGCCGTCATGGTGGCAAAGATGTTTGCCGTTCACATACACGTCAGCGGAGGCGTTCACCGCCGGGAAGTCCAGCAGATAGCGTTCTCCCAAGGGAAGCTCGGCCTTGGCCAGCTCCTTCACATAGCAGGCCGTGCCGCGCCAGAAATCCGCGCCGCCGTCCTGGCCGTCGATGCCGTTCCAGGTGTGGGGCAGGTTCACAAAGTCCCAGTCCCGGGGGAGCGAGGTGGGCGGGGTGGAAACGCCCTTGCGGAACACCCATTTATGATTCAATGAAATGATGGTACGCATGAATGCACTCCTTTCATCAGCGGTTCGGATACCAGAACAGCAGTCCGTCGCCGCGCAGCTTGTTCACGGCCTCGATGAAATAATAATCGCCGTAGGTCATGGTGATGTGGCGGCCAGGCAGGTCATGCCAGGCGGAGGTGCACTTGGTAAAGATCGCCGGGTCGTTCAGCTCCCAGTTGGCGGCGTCCTGCTCCTGGGCTTTCAGAATGCGGAGGGCGGCGTCAAAGTAGAATTTCCCTTCCAGCTCCGGCAGTGCCCGCGCCAATTCCAGCAGCCCGCAGGCGGCAATGTTGCCCGCCGCGTTGTCCTTGACAGCAGGTTCAGCGGGCTGGCGGAAATCACAGCGCGGCATCCAGTCGTCGGTGATCTGGCTGATGAAATAGTTGGCGACGCGTTTGGCAGTATCCAGGTATGCCTGTTTGCCGGTGTGCAGGTAAGACAGCGTGAAACCGTAAAGCGCCCAGCTCTGGCCCCGGCTCCAGGAGGAGCCGGATGCATAGCCCTGCCCGCCGGGATTGTCCAGGAACGCGCCGGTCTCCGGGTCGAAGATCACGATGTGGTTGCAGGAGCCATCCGGGCGGACGAAGTGCTCCATGGTGGTATCCGCATGGCGCATGGCGATGAGGCGGAAGCGCGGGTCGCCGGTCTCCTCCGTTGCCCAGTAGAGCAGCGGCAGGTTCATCATACAGTCCACGATGGCCCAGCCCTCCCGGCCTGCGCCGTTCCAGGCCCGGATAAAGCCGTTGGGATTGAACCGGGCGGCCAGCATATCGGCGGCGTACAGCACCCGGTCATAGCTGTCCTGATTCTTTTCCAAGGCATAGCGTACCCCGGAATGAATGAGCCACATAAAGCCCACGTCGTGGCTTAGGTTTTTGAAGTCCCTGATCGCCTCGTCCAGCATGATTTCCGTCCGCAGTGCTTCCTCCCGGTACAGGCTATCCCCGGTCATGCGGTACATCTGCCACATATTGGCGGGCCAGAAGCCGTTGGTCCACCAGCCGATGTCCATCTTTTTCCACTGGCCGTTTTCCGTGGAGTAGGGCATGTAGTCCACTTCCCGGGCTTTGCCAACGGCTAAGCGCATCTTCCTGTTGAGTTTCGCGGACATTTCCTCAAGCCACGCCTTATCCGTAAAAGCGGATACAATATCAAAATTCGGCAAGCCAGCATCACTCCTTTCTGTTTTAGGCAATAGGGATTAAGCAATAGGGACAGGTGTATTATTCACCCACGAAAATACACCTACTGCCTAATCCCTATTCCCTAATCCCTATTCCCTTAAATCACCCCTTCACCGCGCCGACCATGACGCCCTTCACGAAGTACTTCTGGAGGAAGGGGTAGATGCACAGCACGGGCACGGTGGTGAGGATGATGGTGGAATACTTGATGGCTTCCGCGTACTGGTTCACCATGTCGTTGTCGGAACCGGCGGAGTTGAGCACGTTGGAGTTGGCGATCAGGATGGAGCGCATCACGTTCTGGATGGGCAGCTTCTCGTTATCGGCCAGATACAGGGAAGCGTTGAACCAGGCGTTCCAGTGGCCCACGCCGTAGTACAGCAGCAGCACGGCGATGGTGGGCATGATCAGCGGCAGGATAATGCGGAACACCACCACTATGTCGTTCGCGCCGTCCAGATATGCCGATTCCGTCAGGCTCTCTGGCACCGCCTGAATGGCGGTGCGGCAGATGATGGCGTTGTACACACTCATAGCGCCGGGCAGGATCAGAGCCCAGAGGGAATTGTACAGCCCAAGTTCGCGCACGTTCAGGTAGGCGGGGATCATGCCACCGGAGAAGAACATGGTGAACATGATAAAAAATTGAATAATGGGTTTGAACAACAGGTTCTTGGACGCGGTCACGTAGCCGCAGAACAGCGTCAGGATGATGTTGATCGGCAGGGACACCAGCAGCACGATCAGGATGTTCTTATAGCCGCTCAGCAGCAGGGGATGGGAAAAGGCCAGGCCGTAGGAGCCCGCCGTGAAGCCGTGGGGCCAGAAGATCGCGCCGGGATGAGCCACCAGATAGCTGTTCTCCGTGAAGGAGGCGCACAGCACGTACCACATGGGATACAGAGTCACAAAGCACAGCAGGATCATGAAAATGATATTGCACACGTCGAAGATCTTGCTGCCGGTTGTCTTCTTGATTTTGTTGGTTTCCGGGATATGTTTCGCAACGGTGGACATATCGCGCTTCCTCCTTTCTTAGAACAGACTGCTGTCGCTTACCTTGCTGCTGATGAAGTTGGTGGCCAGCAGGAACACGACGTTGACCAGGGTGTTGAACAGGCCGATGGCCGTGGAGTAGGAATACTGGGGCGTGCCGCCGCCGAAGGACAGGCGGTAAGTGTAGGTGGAAATGATGTCGGACACGTCGTAAATGTTGGAGTTGTACAGCAGCAGCGTCTTTTCATAGCCCACGCTCAGGATGCGGCCCATACGCAGAATGAACAAAATGATGATGGTGGGCATCAGGCCGGGCAAGGTGATATGCAGGCACTGCTGGAAGCGGTTCGCGCCGTCGATGCGGGCGGCTTCGTACTGCTCCTGGTCGATGCCAGACAGGGCTGCCAGGTAGATGATAGAGTTCCACCCGATGGTCTGCCATATTTCGGATATAATGTAGATTGTTCGGTAATTGCCGGAGTTCATCAGCCAGTTCTGCCGCTGCCCTCCGAAGAATACCACAATGTCGGACAGCAAACCGTCCTGCTGGCAGTAGACGCGGATGAGGGCGCATGTGACCACCATGGAGATGAAGTAGGGCATGTAGGTGATCGTCTGCACAGTGCGCTTGAATTTGTTGTGGTTGATTTCGTTCAGCAGCAGGGCCAGCAGAATGGGGGCCGGGAAGCCGAACACGATGGTGAGAATGGAGATGGTGAAGGTGTTGCCGATCAGACGGCCGAAGTATGGGTCGGTGAAGAACTTTTCAAACCAGGCGTACCACGGGTCCATCCAGGCGCTGCGCTCGATGCCGCGGGTGGGTTTATAATTCTTGAACGCGATCACCAGCCCGTACATGGGCTTGTAGCAGAACAAGGCCAGGTACACCAGCACCGGGATAATGAGCAGATACTTCCATTTATTCAGCTTCCAGTCCCGCACGACGCGCTGGCCGAAGCTCAAATGACGGTAATGCGCCACGGGATTGGCGCTCTTTACAGACATTCGCGGAGCCCCCCTTTTTTGCGATGATGAGTAATTGCGGAAACAGCAAAGCGGGGAAGGATGCTCGTGCATCCTCCCCCGCCGTTCACGCTTGGAATGATACAGCGATCATATGCGCAGGTGAACTGGTATATGGGCTGCTGTTAACGGGCTTCGTAACGGTCGAGAGCGCCCTGGCGGATTTCCAGGATCTTGTCCAGATTCAGGGAATTGAAACCGGCCAGATAGGCTTCCCAGGCGGCGTCGTCCGCAATGTCCTTGGAGCCGGTGATGAACGCGGCGTAGTTCTCGGCCACATAGGTGTTCAGGTTGCTGTTGCCGCCCAGCAGATCCAGCTTGTCGCTTTCGTCGGTGGTGAAGGTGATGCCCACGGGCCACTTCCAGCCGCCGGTGACGGCCAGGGTCTTTTCCTTCACGGCTTCGTCAGCGAAGTATTCGTCCTTGCCGAAGGTGTAGAAGAAGGCGTCGTTGGCTTCGATAGCGGTCTGGCTGTTCTTCAGGTACAGCAGGTTGGTGGCCTGGATGCAGCTGTTGCCCCAGGTAGCGCCGTTGTACTTGGTCATGGGGTCGTTGTCATGGTCGTCGGCCACGAGGGGAGTCCACTTGGGCAGGCCGGTCTCGGGGTTCATCTCCCAGCTTTCGCCTTCGATGCCGTAGTTCCAGAACAGGAAGCCTTCCTGGGTGTAAGCATAGTCCAGCATCTGCAGGCACAGCTTCATGGTTTCTTCATCGGCGGTCTTGGTGATGACGGTGGTGTGGGTGCCGATGCCGAAGCCGCCGAACTGGCTGCTGATGGAGCCGTCGTCAGCCTTGGGGAAGTGCACGCCGATCCAGTAGTCGCCGCCCATGTCCTTGTTCCACAGGTTCAGCTGGCCCATGGAGGTGTAGGCAACGCCGGACTTGCCGGTTTCAACCTTGGCCTTGATGGAGGTGTCGTCCAGGGAGAAGCTGTCCTGGTCGATGAGGCCTTCGGCCCACATCTTGTTCATCCACTTCATGTATTCGCGCCATTCGGGCTGGGTCGCGCCGAAGCCGACCTTGCCGTCCTTCACGAACCAGCCGTAGTCGGAGGCCACATAGCCGGTGGCATAAGCGCCGAATGCACCCTGGATGCCAGCCTGACGGAAGCGGCCGTCATTGGCGAAGGCGAACTGCGCGCCGTATTTTTCCTTGAACACGCGGATGACATTTTCCAGCTCGGAGATGGTGGTGGGCACTTCCAGGCCGCATTCCTTCAGCCAGTCCTGACGGACCACCGGGCCCAGATAGCTGTCGTTCCAGCCGCCGTCTTCACGGAAGAAGCCGAAAGCGTAGTAGCGGCCATCGTCGGTCTTCATAGCGCGGTCATAGGCGGGGTTGGTCTGCAGCCAGGCATAGTAAGCGGGAGCGTATTCCTGGATGTAGTCGGTCAGATCCCAGATCACTTCGTCTTCCAGCAGCTGGTTGGCGGTGTCCATGAAGTAGCCCTTCATGATGTTGGGAAGGCTTCCGGGATCGGCCATCATGGTGTTGGTGAAGGAGCCGCCGTCAGCGCCGGTGGTGGGGAAGCTCCATTCGATGTTCACGCCCAGGAGCTTGTTCAGGTTGGTGTGGAAGGGGGATTCAGTCCAGTTTCCATATTTTTCATGGGGATTCAGGCAGTCCTGAGAGTACCAGGTGATGGTTTTGTCCGTCTTGAGGGGATAGGTGTCGCCAGCGGGCAGCAGGTCGGCGGCCAGCGCGGGCACGGCGGCCAGCACCATGCACAGGCAAAGCGCCAGAGCCAGGATTTTCTTCATGGATATGTCCTCCTTAATTATTGTGAAGCGGAATCCGTCCGCTTTCAAACGAAGAAACAAATACGAAGCCCGGGATGAAGAAGAACAAAAAAATTCTGAACCTGAATATATTATACCCTTTCCGCATCCAAAACGCCATTGCAAAATCTGTTTTTTGTATTGCAAAAATGATATGCTTGAATAATTTGGCGAAAATACGGCCGTATTGTTATCAAAATAAACGATATTTATTGCATTATTCACACAGAGGATTGCAAAGGAGAAAGAACAGTGTATAATAAAATAAAGTGATTGTTGGAACTGGTTTGGGTGGATGCTCGGAATGATGATTCACCGGGAGGAGGAAGGGAGAATGGCTGAAAACGACGCGGTACGGAATATCTATCTTCGGCCCGGGGAAGGCCCCAAGGCTGTTTGGATTTCCAATGTATACTCCGGCCTGTGCGAGTTTTCCCACAAAATTTCCAACCAGCTTACAGGCAGCTATGCTGTTCATGATCATCCCTTTTATGAGCTGATATACGTCGTTTCCGGCCAAGTGGATTTTTTCATTGCAGGTCATGTGTTCCGCATTGACAGCGGTACACTGATGACATTTCCGCCAGGCACGATGCACGGTGTGCTGGTGCACACGGACGCGCCATACGAACGCTATACCCTCCATTTTGATCAGCAAACGCTCAGTATGGAGCGCCGCAGGATGCTGCTGAGCGCCATACCAGCCGAGTTGCTGGGGGTGGCCGCGGAGCCGCAGGCAAAAGCCGCAATTTGGGAGAGCATGGAAAACAGCGGCGTACTGCAAATCCTGGAAGCCATGGAAACCCTCCGCACGGCGGAACAGGACAAGGTGGAGAATCTGATTCCTATTTATCTGGAAGCGGTGCTGGCCGCGCTTATTCCTCGGGCTTCCCGGAAAAGTGCCCGTCTGGACGCGGCAGCGCGGCCGCTGGGACAGCTGGAGCAAATCATATCATGGGTGGATCAGCACTATACCGAAGCCATCTCCCTGGATTCTCTGGCGGATCGGTTCTTCATCTCCAAAGGCTATCTGAGCACCCTGTTTCGTCAGGCCACAGGCAGCAGCGTGAAAGACTATGTTCGCGCCCGGCGGATGGCCCATGTGCAGCTGCTTCTGTCCTCCGGTATGCCTGCTTCCCAGGCTGCGGCCCGGGTGGGCTTTGGAGATTATACCACATTCTATCGGGCTTATGTCCGTTCCTTTGGCCGCGCGCCGTCCCTGGACTGCGCGCCTGGCGGACGAAACGCGCTGCTGGAGCAGGCACTGTCCACTCCAAGCTCGGATATTTCAGGAAAAAAAGGCGCCATTATGTTTCCTGTGGCCAATACCGAACAGGAAGACCCCAGCATGATCAACGCTGTCCAGGCCGAGCAGGCTTCCCGGTAATACAGTATGAACGATGGCTTTGTCCATCAATATAAGGAGGTTTTTTCATGGAAATCGGAGCACAGTTTTACACAGTACGTCAAAGCTGTCAGAACCTGGACGACTTTGCCGAAACCCTGAAGAAAGTGGCGGACATCGGCTATCGCAACGTGCAGATTTCCGGCACCTGCCCCTTCCCCGCCGGATGGCTGAAGGAAAACCTGGAGAAGAACGGTCTCAAGTGCGTGCTGACCCACACGCCTGTTCCGCGCCTGACCGGCGAGTTGGATCAGGTCATCGCTGACCATGACGTGTTCGGCTGCGATCATATCGGCCTGGGGTGGTGGGCCTTCGACCCGGAAAAGAACATGAGCTATGACCAATGGATGGAGATTTTTCCGCCCATCGCGAAAAAGATCGCGAGCGCCGGTAAGCTGTTCATGTATCACAATCATGATCAGGAATTCAAAAAACTGGATGGGAAGCTCATCATCGAAAAGCTGGCTGAAGCCTTGCCTGCCAGCGAAATGGGCTTCACCGTGGACACCTTTTGGGTGCAGGCGGGCGGCGGCGATCCCGCGCAATGGCTGGAGAAATTGAGCGGACGCATTCCTTGCATCCACCTCAAAGACTATGCATATGGCCGCAAGATGGCCGTGGTAGGCGAAGGCAACATCAATTTTGCCCGCGTGTTTGAAAAGGCCGAAGCCGGCGGAACGAAGTATATGCTGGTTGAACAGGATGACTGCAACGGAGAAGACCCCATTGATTGCCTCCGCCGTTCCTACCAGTATCTGCGTTCCTTCGGTTTCCAATAATCCACACGCTGTTCAGAAGAAGAGAGGAAAGCTTTATTCATTTGTCTTTCCGAACAGTTTTTCCGTCAGTTCATCATAAATGATCTGCCGAACGTCGGGACTCCAGAAATTGCCTTCGTGTTCAGCGCCATCCACGTAATACGCCCGAACGTCCGCTCCGACGGCGCGCAGGCTTTCATACATCTTTTCCATCTGTTCGCAGGGAACCACCGGATCCCCGGTTCCGTGAAGCAGCAGGAAAGAGGGGTACGCTTTACCGGGTTCAACCTGCAAGGCGGGGCTGAACTGCCTGAGCTTTTCAGGCCATTCCGCTTTGTCCTGCCCCAGCATCCTGGTTAAGCGTTCCTCCACATTTTCCTTATCTTTTTCCAGCCTTTGCGCGAACAGCGTCACCATCTCCATGGGACCGAAGCAGGATACCACGGCGCAGACGGCGTCGCTTTCCGCCGGATACTCCGCCGTGCGGTAGCGGGGATCGTTGCCCGTCAGACCCAGCAGGCATACCGTATTGCCGCCCGAGGAAGTGCCGAAGGCGGCGACTTTTTCTTTGTCGATGTTGTATTCCTCCGCATGTGCCCGCAGAAAACGAATGGCGCATTTCACATCCTGCAGATAAGCCGGAAAAGCATGGCCATCCAGCGTGCTGCGGTGGCACACGGTGGCGACGGCGATCCCCTCCTCCGCGAAACGTGACAGCATGGGCAGTTCATAATCCAGATTAGGAGTGGTCCAGCCGCTGCCCTGCACAAAGACGATCAGGGGTGTGGGCGCTACAGGCCCGCGACGGTCCCGATGCGTCCAGGGCAGCGCCAGGGTTAAGGTTTGTCCGTTTTCGGAATACACGATGTGCTGTTTGAGCTCCGCCTGGCCTGACAGCAGGGGATTCATAGGCAGATGGCCGATCGAAGTGATCATAAAAGCAGCCTCCTTGATAAACTGACAGCCATGCCGGGCAGGCATGGCTGCTTTGGATTTTATTTGATTTCATCGGAAGAGAAAACGAACGTGCTGATGCTGTCCCCTTCCAGGATCACAGGCCACACCCGGTCCTTCATACGCAGAGAAAAAGACAGCGTTTCAGCACCGGGATTCATCACCACAGCGCAGACCGAGCCGTCGGGATTTTGCGCGGCAGTCACTTCGATGCAATCGCCAAAGCGGCTCATGCCTATCCGTCGCGCGCCGGGCTGAATGAAACGGCTGAAATGGCCGATGTAGTCAAAGGACAGGTTTTTTCGCAGTTCCCCGGTTTTGGTATCGTACATGACCGGCGCATCGCAGTAATTGCCCACATGGTTAGGGCCGCCTCGTTCATCCAGGAGCAGGTTCCAGTCCAGGAACAGGCTCATTCCATGGTTCAGGTCGCCGATGATTTCATGGGCATACATCCGCGCGTTGCGCAACTGATTCTGGCCGGGATGGATGCTGTATTCCACGCAGGCTTCGGAAAACACGATGGTTTTCTCCGGGAATGCGTCGCGGATCATTTGCAGCGCTTCAAAATGATCGCCGCTGTACCAATGCACCGCAACACCGGCCACCTTCTTCGCCGTTTCCGGGTCGCTAAGGATATGACAGGCTCTGTCAAACGCCCGTTCCTTGTTGTGATCCCAGATCAGCAAGCCGATATGATCCAGATGCTGTTTCGCCAAAGCAGGATACAGGGAATCCCGAATGAACAAACGCTCCTCCTCAACGGAGAAGAGGCAGGAATCCCAGGTCTGGCTCGCCTTGGGTTCATTCTGGGGGGACAGGAAGGCCGGGTGCGCCCCCAACCGGGAAAACTCCGTTAAGTAACGGCTGATATATGCAGCCCACCTGTCATAATTCTCCGGTTTCAGCTGCCCGCCGTGCAGCCGGGAGCCATTTGTTTCCATCCATGCTGGCGGAGACCAGGGAGTGAACATGAGCCGGATCGGAGCGCCTGCTTCTTTCTGGGCGTCCAGCAGGAGGGGCAGCACGTACCGGGCGGCACGGGAAACATCGAAATGCTTCAGGTCCGTATCCTCCGGGTCACTGTCCGATTCGTAGGTTTCCCTGGAAAAATCGCAGCTGTCCACAGAGGTGCGGCCCCAGGTATAGCCAAGGCCCTCCCTGGAAAAATAATCGCGGATCAACTGACGCCGCAGGTTTTCCGGCATCAGGGAATAAACATATCCAGCGGCGTCCGTGAACGCGCCGCCAAAGCCTTCGATACGCTGATACATGATTTCCGGGTACAGATTGATCAGGTCCTTTTCCTGTCCGCGGCTGCTTTCCTCTGCATGACAGTCCTTTTCGGCAAGCGCTTTTTTCCCTTGCCTGTACAGGGTGGTGAATTGTTTCATGGCTTATTCTCCTTTTCTCCTGATTTCTCATACCCCCAAAACGGGCCGCGATCCGTCGTGATTTAGGAAGGAACCACTCGCGTTCATTTTTCTTTTTCCTGTTTCTGCTCTGCTTCGGTCTTTGTCTCCGTCTGGTTCTTCGCTTCGGGAATCAGCTTGACGGCAACTTGCAGCAGGTTGAACACAAACGACACGCGGGAAGCCTGTTGTTTCGAAATCAGCATGTCGATCGTGTTGGTCGTTACTGTAATGTTCACCTGGCTTGTGCCCGCATACTGATCAGATACGATCATGACGGCATACATGGCTCGCTGCGCCTGTTCGGATTCCTTGGAGCTGTCAAAGCCCTTTTGGCTTTTCAGGAAAGCATCCACTTCTTTGATTTCTTCCGCCAGCGCTGAAAGCGGTGTATCCGCCAGAGAAAGGGCTGCCAGCGGCGACAATTCGTCGGAACGGCCGTACTTGATATCAGCTTCGCGCAGGGCGTCAAACAGATCAATGACCCGCTGCGCTTTTTCTTCCGGCGCGCCGTCTGCCATGGCCAAAACCTGGGCGGACGTCTGCGCGCCGCTGCCGGAGAACTTCTTTTTCAGCGCCTGATAGCATACTTCCGTTTCGCCGATCAATTCCTCCGTTGTTTTTCCGGAATAAGCCATCAGCATGGCAAAAACGCTGTCCGTTTTGTTGGTGAGGATGCGGTGCTTCTGGTTCATTGCGCGGTAGATCTCTTTCCCGCGGGATACCGTTTCTTCCGTCAGGGTCTGATCGGCAAGATCAGCCAGCAGGAAGGCTGTCAGCACCAGGTATTCCGTTTTTTTGAATTGCTTTTTCAGCAGATGAAAGTACTCGTTGGCCAGGGCCATCCGATCCTCCGGCCTTTCCTCCAGGGACAGCATGCTGGCCAGAACGGCCCGGACCTTTCCGCTGCGGAACTTTGAAAGGAATCTCGTGTTTTGTTTGATCATCTTCCGGCATTCCTTCAGGTGCTCCGAATCCGCTGTTTTCCCGCAGGCACAGAAGATATTGGCGCACACGGTATGCAGCGCGCTGTTATCCCATCGGAAAGCTTTTCCGACTTCCTCACGATTGGCAATGTATTCCAGACAAAGATTTTCCAGTTCCGGTTTCATATGGTTTCCTTCCTTCGTATTCTGCCTCTTTAATGTGGTATGCCTTTTCTATCCCTCCCCTACACAGTATACCAGATTTGCTGTCGGTTTTGCTACCCTAATTTGAGAAGAGTATAACACATCTGAGCATAGAAGAAGGTTTGTAGTTTAATCCTTCCTTGTGCATCGTTTCAACTATTGTTTGCCTTCATTCGGCTGTATATCTCTTGGTTGCCTTCCCTTTCGGTACAATAAATCACCCCATTTGTTAGCAAAATACCATACTTGTCTGACAAATGGGATGCAGTTCAACATTGTCCACAGGCGCTTTTAGGGAAACGGATTATTTCAGCTTCTTTTTTCGGGTGAATATCTCAAAGACAACGAAGCCGAGGGTGAGCAAGGCGGCGCACACGTAGAACAGGAACTGATACCCGCTCAGACCCGTGATCATTTCCAGCGCCATGCCGCCCAGCATGGGGCCGACGCCCTGTCCCACGTCGCCGAAGAGGTAATAGGTGCTGGTGGCGACGCCGCTCCTGTCGCGGCCGATATAGTTGATGCAGCCCGCCTGGAGCGAGGGCTGGGCCGTGCCCTGACCGATGGCGCGAAGGACAGCAGACAGGATGATCATGGCGAAGGATGTGCTCTGGCTGAGCACAATCATGGACACCGCCGTCAGCAGCATGGCGGGCAGCACGGTGAGCCGGATGCCCTTTTTATCCATGAGCTTGCCGGAGAGGGGCCGCACCACGAACAGGCAGATGGCGTACACCGTGAAGTACAGGCTGATGTCCGCGATGCCGCGCAGGTCGGAATACAGAACGATATAGGCGTTGATGATGCCGTTGACGAAGGAGAACATGCCGCCGCAGAGCGAGAACGCCCATGCACGCCATTCCAGGATGTCTTCCAGGCGGATGGCGTGTTTTTCTTTTTTGGGCTTCGCCTCGTCCGAGCGCATGAACAGGAGCAGCAGGCAGCCCGCTACCGGCATGGCCGCGGACGCCAGGAACACCGCCTTCATGCCCATAGCCTGGCTGATGGCAATGCCAAGGCCCGGCGCAGTTGCCGAGGCCAGCACCATGCTCAGGCCCATGTAACCGATGCCCTCTCCCATGCGCGATTTGGGGATGAAGCAGGTGCACAGCGCCACCTGCGCGGTGCTGCCCACCGCAAAACCGATGCCATTGATGATGCGCATGGCGATGAACAGCGGGATGCTTTGGGCATAGGCGAAGCCGATCAGACCCACCGTCATCAGGATGTTGCTGATGATCATCAGCAGCACCTTGTTCATCCTGTCTGCCATGACGCCGCAGAAGGGGCGGCAGAACAAAGACGTTAAGGAAAACAGCCCCACGATGGTGCCCGCCAGCGTCATGCTCGCGCCGATGTTCCCGGTCAGATGCTTGGACAGGATGGTCTGGTTGGTGTAGAAGGAAAACGCGCTGAGCGTGCACACAATCAGCACCATGATGTAATTTCTGTTCCACAGTTTTTCCTGCGAACCCGTTTTTGTGCTCATATTTTCCTCCCTGCCCGGCTTATGTCACTTGTTTTTCCGATCCAGTCTTTCAATCTCGAAATTCATCACCGGGTCGGTTTTTTCCCGCGCCATGTACTGCTCGTTGCCCAGCATCATCACGTTCCAGGCGTCTCGTTCCACTGGCTGCCATTGCGGCATTGGTTTGCCGTCGTCGTCCGGGCCGTTGGGGTCGCCGGTCCTGGCGAAGTTCGTCCAGTAATTGCACATGCGCCGGGCCAGGTCGTAATGCACTCCCCGGAAGGGCCGCCAGCATTTGGCCAGGGTTTCAAACACGAACCACAGGTCGCTGGAATGGAAGGAGCCCGCATTGTCCCCCGGAATATCGGGGTTGAAGCGGTACAGGTACACCGGCTTGTCACCGCTTTCCAGGCGCTTCGCCGCCGCATAATGGTTGCCGATTTCAAAGGTGTTAAAGGCAGGGCTGTCGTAATAGCGAAGCAAGCTTTCTTCGTCCTGCACTTTGGTCAGGCTGTCAAATGCTTGCCAGTCCTCCCCATACCGGGTGGCCATTTTTTCGCGGAAAGCCTCTGCCGTAGATGCCGGACGCAGGCCGCGCACTTCGTCCACGGTGTCGCCCGCCATCAGGATCACGTCGTTTTCCTTATGCCGCGCGAAGGCTTGGACAGGAGAAAGGGGCAGGAACGATCCGTCGACGATGGGCCCCCAGCGGAAGGGACGGCAGGCCAGGCCTTTTTTCAGCAGTACGTCCGCCGGAATCCTCCGGGCTTCTGCGATGCTGTTCACGCCCAGGTCTTGGAGGAATGCTTCGCCTTCCTTTTCCGCCTGGGAAAGATCGGGATAGGTGGCGATACCGCTGTCCAGCGCGCCGCTCTGCACGATGGCCTTTTGAAACAAGCCTTTGTTCGTGGGAGAAACCACCTGCATCCAGGTACTTCTGCCGCCTGCGGACTGGCCGAACACGGTGATGTTTTCCGGATCGCCGCCAAAGGCCGCGATGTTGCGCTTCACCCAGCGGATGCCCGCCTGCTGGTCCAGCAGGGCGAAATTGTCGCCGATCTCGCCGTGGGCCTTCGCTTCCTCTGTCAGCGCGGGATGGGCCAGATAGCCAAACACGCTCAGGCGGTAATTGACCGAAACGAGAATGACGCCCCGGCGGGCGATACGCTCCCCGTCGAATTCCATCTCCGCCGTGTAGCCGCAGGTCATGCCGCCGCCGAAAATCCACACCATCACGGGCAGCTTTTCATCGGCGGATTTGGCGGGCGTCCACACGTTCAGGTACAGGCAGTCCTCCCCCATGGGAATGTCCGGATCCACATGCCATTCCTTATCGTAAAATCCGCCGCCCACGCCCGGCGTTTCCTGCATGGAAATGGGGCCGAAACGGGCGCAGTCCCGAACGCCCTCCCAATTTTCGGCGGGCTGCGGCGCGCGCCAGCGCAAATCGCCCACCGGCGGCGCGGCGAAGGGGATGCCCTTAAACGCGGTGATCCGCGGGTCTGCGGCGGGAATGCCCCGCACCCAGCCGTTCTCGGTTTTCGTTTCTCTCAGCATATGATTACCTCTCCTGATCCGCCGCCGTACGCTTCAGCGGAAGCCACTCGTACAGCGCTTTTTTCACGTACATATCCCAGAAATCCCATTCATGGGCCAGGCCCGGCGCTTCCTCGTAGTGCAGCGGATAGCCCAGGGAAAGCAAAGCGTCCCTGTCCTTGCGCACCACGTCGCGGATAAAGTCGTTCTCCCCCACCGCCATGAACAGCGGCGGAACTTCTACACCCTTTTCCTTGTTCTTCCGGGCGTACAGGCCGATGTCCCATTCCCCGCCCACGGCGTTTTCCGGGTTTCCGAAAGCGGAGGCCATGCGGCGGATGTGGCTGAGTTCCTTTAATTCCTGGCCGAAGTATTCCGAATCAATGCTGCATCCGATGCCGCCGGACAGATCGACTACCCCGGCGTACTTTTCCGGATGCTTCATGGCCAGCATCAGCGCGGCGTTGCCGCCCATGGCCATGCCCAGCACGAAGTTGTCCTCCCGCCTGGGCGAGGAAGCGAACAGGCTTTGCATCACCCGGGGCAGTTCCTCGGTGATGTAGGTGTAATACCGGAAGCCGTAAGGCGTGTCGAGGAAGAAGCTGTCCTTCACCTGGGGCGTGACCGTCATCACGCAGTTGTCGTCGGCGTACCGTTCCAAGTTGGTGTAGCGGTGGATGAGGGTATCGTCGTCGCTGCCGCCGTGGAGGATGTACACCGTTTGCAGCTTCATGCCGGGTTGAAGCGTCTGGCGGCGCTCCCGGGCGACGATGCGCTCCAGCTTCGGGTTTTCGCAGTAATCGAACTGCCGGTCAGGATACGTGATCGTCACGTCGGTGCAAAGGCTGAGTACCTGGGAAAAAAAGCTGTATCGCATCGTTGCCATGGGGGCACCTCCGTGAAATCATCAGAATATCTTTTCCACAAACTCCCGCAGGCACTTACGCCAGACCGTCCATTCGTGGTAGCCGGGGCAGGTGTAGGTGCTGAACCGGATGCCCTTTGCTTTCAGCATGTCCAGGTCGGGGATCAGGTCGCGGTTGATGCGGTCCTCCTGCTGGCCCCAGCCGAAGAAGAAGAGCTTGACTTTGCTGTTGAAGTTTTCCGCGTCCTCAAAGTTCTGATAATAATCAAAATCGCAGTACCAGCGCCGCAGCATGGCCCCGCTGAAAATGCCGATGTAGGGGAAGTCGCCAAGGTGTTTCATGGTGGTCATCAGCGTCTGGTAGCTGCCCATGGAAAGGCCCGCCATGGCCCGGTTTTCCGCGCCGGGCAATACGCGGTAGCGGCCCTCGATGAAGGGGATGCAGTCCTTGACCAGCATGCTGTCGAAATCGCCGGTGATGAAATCCTCGTGCTTGCGCCAGTCCACGCAGTACAGGCAGTTCATCACAATGATCATTTCCTTGCACTTGCCCGCGGCGATCAGGTTGTCCATGATGTAATTGACCTTGCCCTGCCAGATCCAGCCGGTTTCGGTCTCGCCGCCGCCGTGCTGGAGGTACAGCACGGGGTATTTCTTTTCGGGATGGCTCTCGTAGCCGAATGGCGTATACACCCAGCAGTCGCGCACCTTGCCCGTAACGGAGGAATCGAAGTGCTCCATGTGCAGGGTGCCGTGGGGCACGCCGCTTTTGAGCATGTAGAAATCGTCCTGTTCGGGAATTTCCACGATGTTGGCGGTCTTGTGTCCGCCGTAGGCTACCCGGCCCAGGGGGTTGGTGACCTCTACCCCGTCCACGAAGAAATTGACGTAATGGAAGCCCGCGGGCAGGCTGGTGAGCCGCACAGACCAGAACCCTTCCTCATCCTTGCGCATGAGTACGGGCACGTTGCTGAAGGAACCGCCGAAGCCGCCTACCGACACTTCCCGCGCCTCGGGAGCGAAGAAATTGAAGGTGACGCTGCCGTCATCGTGCACCTCAGCGGCGTCGCGCTGGAAGATATGCCGGGGGCCTTCCACGCCGTTTTCGCCTTTGAAGAGCCGCATGGTCAGGTTCACGGCGTCGTAAAACAGCCCGTCGCTATGCAGGCTGGTATATTCGTTGTCAATGGGTTTCATGGTTTTATTATGCCTCCTACTTGTCGATTTCAAGCGAGCCGTCGGCCTTGCGGCGGAACGCGCGCACATAGCGCCAGCCCAGCTCCGCGTCCATCTGGGCGATGTCGTGGCCTTTGTCGTGCATGATGACGAAGTTGTACAGGTTCAGATGTTCCGCATTGTCGGTGTAGAACCGGAGCACCTGATACCAGTGTTCGGGGTGGCGGGCGGTGGGGCGGATTTCCTCGGTCTCGTCCCCCTCCGCGCCGCAGCCGGTGGGGTTGGGTTCGCCCTGGGCCGGGGTGGGCTTGATTGCGATATGGTTATATTTCTTCCACAGGTCGTACTGGTTCTGCTGGGTGCTGTCCCGGAACACGGGGAAGGAAATCTCCCGGCTGCCGTAGGTGTACCACACCGGCATCAGATAATCGTATTCCTTCTTGCGCTCAAAGCCCAGGCGGAAGGGGGTGATGTCCTGCTCGGTGACGGCCTGGTAGCCGCCGTACTTGCCCGGCCAGTTGCTGTCGATGTGGAACAGGCCCGCGATTTTCTCCGGGTGCAGCAGCGCCACGGTCTGGGCCATGGCCGCGCCGTTGGAGAAGCCGGTCACGTACACCCGCTCCCGATCCACGGGATAATTGTCCAGCATATAGTCGATCAGTAAATCGCAGAACAGGGCATCGTCCTCCTGGTCGGGGTTCATGGCGCTGTTCCAGCCGCAGCGGTCCGTGCCCCACGGGTATACAGTGATAAAGCCCTCGCGTTCCCCCAATTCATGCAGCTTGCTCATTTCTGCGGCTTCGGCGGGATTGTCCGAGCCGCCGTGATAGAACATCACCAACGGCCAGCCCGCTTCGGTTTTTTTCACCGCCTTCGGCACATAGGTGAACCAGGTGTGAGCCTTGCCATCCCCCAGGCGCGTGTCGTCCAGGAAGTATTCAAAGCCCACGTCCTCCATGCGCATGGAGGGTTCCACGTCACCGTTGACGGAGGTGTTGGGCCGCCGTACCGGCATAAACAGGTTTTCCACCACGCCGCGCAAAAGTCCGGCGTCGATTTTGTCCTTATGCAGCGGCAGCAGGGTCATCTGCAGGGGATTCCTTGCGGAGGAAACCACGGTAAAGCCCGCCCGTTCCTCCACGCGATCCACGCCGTTCACCCGGCGGAAATACGCCTCCACCTTTTCGTCCGTATTCACCAGGCACACGGGCACCGGGCTTTCCGCGCGGTTCAGAGGCCGGGGCGTTCCGCCCTCCGCCAGCACCGCGGCGATGTTGGCGGGCGCGGTCATGGCCAGGGTCAGGGCGAAGGACGCGCCATCCCCGATGCCGATCAGGTACTTGGTGTCGTTCATGGGGTGCCAGGTAGCCAGCATGGCCTCGGTGGTGGGGATGCCGAAGGAATTGCGGGGCAGGGGCTTGTCGTCCGGTTTGTTCATGCCCATCTGGCAGGTGTCGAACACCCGCTTGCATTCCTCATACGGCGCGTTCCCCCATCCGCCCTCCGGGGCCACCGGGAAGCAGAGGATCAGCTGCTTTTCAAACGCCAGCGTTTCCATGTCCCAGGCCGCCATGAGCCTGCGCACGGCTTCCTCCGTCACATCGTCCATCAGCACGGTGACGCTGCGGCGCTTGAAGGCCGTGCGGTTTTGTTCGCCGGGATAGAACAGATACGTCCGCGTGCCGTCTTTTTCAAACGTTTTAAAGAATAATGCCATCTTTTATCACCCTTTCAGTCCGCTGGTCACGGTGCCTTCCACGAAGTACCTTTGTCCGAAGATATACAGCAACAGCATCGGCAGGATGGAGCACACCGCGCCCGCGAAGGCCGGGCCATACTCCGTGGTGTCCGAGCCGATGAACAGCGCCAGGCCGTTGGCCAGCGTGCGCATCTTGGTGTCGCCCGTCACCAGCAGGGGCCACATCAGGTCGTTCCACGCCGCGTTGACGCCTAAAATCAGCATGGTGATGATGGAGGGCTTCACCTGGGGCAGCATGATGCGCCAGAATATGCCGAACTCGGAAGCGCCGTCAATGCGCGCCGCCTCCTCCAGTTCCTTGGGCAGCGTAACGAACGCCGAGCGCATCATAAAGATCGTGATGGCCGCCGCTAATTTCGGCAGGATCAGACCGGCATAGGTGTCGTACATCCCCATCTTTTTGACCACCAGGAACAGGGGAATCATGGTCACCTGGAAGGGAATCATCATGGTCGCCAGCACCACGATGAACAAAGCGCTGCGGCCCTTAAACTGATACCGGGCGAAGCCGTAGCCCGCCAGTGTGCACAGGAACACCGACGGCAGCGTGGTGCCCAGGGCGTAAATCAGCGAATTGCGGATGTAGTCGATGATGCGTAAGCGCGTTTTGAGGCGCGCGAAGTTGCCGGTGTCAAAATGGCTGGGGAACAGGGTGGGTGGATACTTGATGATTTCCTTGGCGGGCTTGAATGCGCTCAGCGCCATCCACAGCACCGGCAGGATGATCAGCAGGGCGAAAAACAGCAGAAGGAGCAGGATGGGCAGATATTTGATCCGTTTCATCAATTTGACAGACATACTGTTCACCTCACTCCTTCTCGCCCTTGAGCATAGCGCTGTACATGATGACCGTGATAATCAGGATCAGTCCCAGCAGCACCACGGACAGTGCGGAGGCATAGCCCATCCGGAACACCTCGAAGCCGCGGGTGTATATATATGTGACCAGCGTTTCCGTGGTCAGGCTCGGCCCGCCGCCCGTGGTGGTATATACGATATCGAATACCTGGAAGGAACCGATGATGCGCGTCATGATCAGGAACCACAGGGTGGACTTGATGCCCGGCAGCGTGATGCAGAAGAACTGCCTGAAGCGGCTGCATCCGTCGATGTCCGCCGCCTCATACAGCACGGTGGGCACGTTCTGCATGGCGCCGATGAGGATGGTGGTGGAAATGCCGAAGGTTTTCCACACCGACATGAACACAATCACATAGAAGGTGAGGCCCGCCGTGTTCATGAAGTTGATCTTGCCAAAGCCCAGCATCCTGAGCACATAGGTGATGTAGCCCACGTTGGAATGCAGGATCAGCTTCCACATGATACCGGTGGCGGTGGCGGAGCACACGATAGGCATGAAGTAAATAGCGCGGAAGATCTTGTTGGTCACGGTGTTGCGCGTGAGCAGTCCGGCCAGCAGCAGCGCGATGAGCAGCTGGCAGGGCACCTCCACCACCGTCCATTTCAGCGTGACGCTCAGGCTGTTATAGAACCGGTTGTCCCGGAATACCTCTCCGAAATTGCCAAGCCCGATGAACTTGGTCAGGTTGAACGAAATGTCCGCGTCAAACAGACTGATGAAAAAACTGACGAGCAGCGGGGCAATATTGAACACGAACAGAAGGATGATGACCGGCGCGATGAACAGGTAAGGTGCCAGCGCACCCCGCCGTTTGATCTTTCTTGCTGTTGCCTGCATACAGGACTCCACCTTTCAGCCGCGGTTCGGTTATCCGGGCGAGGGAATGATTACATTTGATCAATTATAATGGGAATGCTGGGGCCTCCGCGGCAAGGGATTTCATCCCTTGCATCCCAATAGGCGAAATTACTTGTATGGGTAGAGAAAACAAGTTCCGCCAGTCGATTCGGGGATACGGAAGTTAGAGGCTTCTGGCCCAAGAAAGCCGGTAAAATTCCAGGAGGAAAGCTCGCTTTCCCCTGGGGATTATTCCCAGGCTTTCCCCGAACGCAAAGCGTCCGGGATGGCGGCTTCGCCGCCGGGCCAGAAGCATGATGTCGTGAGTCTGTTTGTCTCTCTCAAGTATCAGCGGAAACAAAGCCTTTTCTTCCTGACAGGTAATTTCCGCTATTGAGGTCCAGGGGCCGAAGGCCCTTGGTTCAGGGGTACAGGGGCTGAAGAAGCTCCCTGCCTCGTTGTGTTTTGAGTCTGAAAAGGAGGGGCGGGGCTGTACCCCCACCCCTCCGATGTGATTCAAGTAATGATAATCGCTGAATTGTGATTACTTCAGCAGGGCTTCCGCGCCTTGCTCAGCTTTGAGCAGGGCGGCTTCGGTGTCCATGCCGCCGATGATGACGTCTTCCACCATCACTTCGATGACCTCGGAGGCCAGCTGGAAGGTGAACACGAAATCGTCAGGCGCCATGTAGGTGGTGGAGGCTTCGTTATCAGTGCAGGTCATCATGGCCAGTTTTTCGGAAGCCTGGTAGCGGGCGTCGTTGATGGCGGGCATATAGTAGCCGGGGAAGCCGCAGCGCAGGGACCAGGTGAGGCAAGCGGTGGTTTCGGTGGTCTCGAAGCCGTTGTGCCACCATTCAATGAACCGCATGGCGGCCATCTTTTCTTCCTCGGAAGCGTACTTGGTGATGGAGAAGCCGGACACGGAGCAGGGGTTCATGGGGCCCGCGTCGCCGTAGGGCAGCTGGGACACGCCGTAGTTGATGCCGGCGTTATCCGCGCCAGCGCTGGCCCACGCGCCGTCGGGCATGATGCCGATCTGGCCGGCCTGGAACATGGAGGTGGTGTCCGCTTCGATGGGGTTGATTTCCTTGTCGGTCATGCCCTTGAACCAGTTGAGGAACTTAGCGTAGCCGGGGTTCACGCCGTCGGCGTTGGCGAAGGTGGGAACGAGCTTGCCTTCCGCGTCATGCTCCACGAACAGGCCGCCCATGCGCTGGATCACCTGCAGGTTGGTGTAGATGGCGTTGTAGCTGACGCCGGAGCCGTACACGTTCATATCGGGGTTGGTGATCTTCTCAGCCATTTCCACCCACTCGTCATAGTTCTTCGGCGGGGTGTTGGGGTCCAGACCGGCGGCTTCAAAGAGGTCTTTGTTCCAGTACATATAGCGGCCCGTCACCTGGAAGGGCACGACATACAGGATGCCGTTCTTGGAGCACAGATCGAGATAGCCCTGCACGAAGTCTTCGCTCTTGAGGGCGGTCTTTTCAAACACTTCGTTCATGTCGATCAGGTAATCCGGATAGGTGTCCTTATAGGAATGCGCGCCTAAGATCATGGTCGGGCCTTCGTCGGCGGCGAAGGTAGCCGCAATCTTGGTCTGGAAGTCGGCGTTGATATCCATTTCCACATGGATGTTGTAGGGGTTGGTTTTGTTGAATTCATCCACCATTTCGATCAGCACGTCGCCGTCGGAACCGGTCCAGCCGTTCCAGAATGTGACCGTGATGGGAGCCTCAGCGGAAGCGATGCTCACGATGCTGAGCAGCATCATCGCCGCCAGGACGAATGCCAGAACCTTCTTCATTGTTGTGTGTCCTCCTTTTTGTTGTGAAACGAAATCTTTGCTATTTCGTTTTAGTGATTGTATTATAGCGCAGCAGGCATCTCCTGTCAATCCCGTTTTGGAAAAAAATTTACCGATTTTTCTTGTGTTCAATTGAAAGCAAAAAAAGAGCGCCGGAGCTGACGCTCGCTCCGGCACGAAAATTACATGTGCAATCAGGTGGATGCTGGGACATATTTCAAATTATCCGTATCAATCTGGGGGGTCATGGCCCATTTGACCGGGCCTTTCAAGCTGCCGTTCATCAGCAGCCACAGCATCTCCAGACTCTGCTCGGCGTAGTTGCCGATGCCCAGGTTAATAAAGGCCGCGTTATCTGCTAAAACGTTTAGCTTTCCTTTCCCGCCGCAGATCACCAAGGCGCAGTTTTCATTGGCCCCCTTTGTCATGGCACGGTTGTTGATCGCCACGATGATGCTGATTACGTTGTGGTAGCTGACCACAAACAGCGCTTCCGGCTTTTCCTCCCCGGAGAAGATGCGCTCGATTTCCCGGTTGGCGGCGTAAAAATCCGCGAAATCCACGCTGGCGCACCATTCGGAACGGACTGTTATACCCAACCGTTCCGCTTCGCTGGCAAATCCGAAGCGCCGGATGCTCGCGCCGGTAGTCACCCTGCTCTGGGTGATGATCCCCGCCCGGCGGTAGCCGTGATCATGCAGTTCCCGCGCGCTGCGCTTGCCCACGTCGATATTGTCAACGAAAACGCTGCTCAGCCGATCCGACTGGGAATTGTTGGACAGCACGATGGGAATATCCAGGTTCATAGATTCCAGGAAAGCCACGTCTTCCGCCCGCGTACCGCAGAAGATCAGGCCGTTGAACTGCCAGGGGTTCATCTGCTCCCGCGCCTCCGATAACCTCCCCGGCGGGAAAAAGTGGATGGAAAAATCGATGGAATATCCTTTCTCGGCGATGGTCTGGTTGGCGTTGAGGAAAAACTCGCCCATGCTTTCATCCAGAAAATCCGTACTCCAGAAAACGCCCACAACCTTCGCCCCGTTGCCCTTGGCGGATTTGCGCAGTTTTCTCGCGTACACGTTGGGTGTGTAATCGGCCAACCTTGCGCATTCCCGCACCCTGGCCTGGGTCGCCGACGAAATGCGCATCTCCTCTCCCCTGCCGTTCAGCACGATGGAAACCGTGCTCACCGAAACGCCCGCCTGCTCCGCGATCTGCTTCAACAGCGCTTTCCCGTCGTTTTCCTTCGCCATTCCGATCTTTCCCTTCCGTGTGATCTATGCACTGTATAAACATAGCATATTTATTTCGTTTAAGCAAGTCTCAAAGCAGGAAGAGTTCAAAGTTCAGATATGCGAACCCAGTATCCTGTTATTGCTCGCCCAATTGAATCGTGAATTCAGATGCGGGATGAGAAATCGTTCCAGACAAGGAACGAAACCGCAGGAATACTGGGGCCGAAGCGCTCGAAAAACAATCCGGTGGATTGTTTTTAGCGGAGGCCGGGCGG
>JAFWQM010000024.1 GCA_017509065.1 Clostridia bacterium | reverse complement strand
GTGCCGATGACCTCCGGGGCCTGCCGGGTCTTTTCACTGATGGTGGCGATATACGCGCCCTACCATTCAAACGTCAGTCCGAACTCCTTGGCGGAGGCGGACGCCTTCTGCATGGCGATGCCGATCTCGCTGGGGCCGGAAGCGCTGTTGTCTCCCAAATAGGCGAACACATCCACCGCCCGCTGGGCGCTGACCTCCATGGTGTTCACCGCGGCGGTGATGATCTCCGCCGCGTCGTCAAACTCCATGGCGGAGATCTTGGCGTATTGGGTGGTGGCGGTCAGCCGGGCGTTGACCTCGTTTTCATCCAAGCCCTGACGCCAAAATTCCACAGCGGCCACGGCAATTTCCGTCGCCGAAACCTTCATGTTCTTTGCCAGGTTCTTATAGCTCTGGCCCTACTGATTGGCCTGGGCCTGGGTCTTGCCGGTCACGATACGGATTTCGTTGAGCTTATCGTAGAACTGTTGGGCAAAGCTGGTGGCGTTCCGCCAGAGGGAGGTGAGACCCCGCAGCACCAGCATGGTGGACGCGATGCGCAGCAGGCGGCTGCCCACCCGATCTGCGGTCTGCTCCAGGGCTGAAGCTTCCTTGTTGGTATTGCCAAGAGAATTCAGGTGCGTGGCTTCCGCGTTCTTGGCCTGCTGGATCAGATCCAGGATCCTTTTCCGAACACTCTCCTCCATGTTCAGGGAGGAAATCTTGTTTTCGATCTTCCCGATTTCGTCCTATGCCTGCTGGGCGTTCTGGCTCCAATAGGCTTGTCCTGTCTCATTGCCGTTCTTTACCGCCATGTTGTACTGACGATAGGCGTTGGTCAGCTGCTTATAGGCCGCTTCCAGCTGCTTGAGCTCTGTGACCCCCGCCGCGGGCTGCGCGTTTGCCGCCGCGTTTTTATCCTGCCGCAAGGCCAGGGCTTTATTGTATTTCTGCACAGCCGCCGCTTCCTCATGAGCCAGGTTTACCAGCTTAGACCGGGACACAGCTTCCTGATCCAGTTGGCTGATCACGTTTCGGTTCAAATCGATCAGGCGCTGGGTATTCGCGATCTGCTGATCGATCTCATGAGAGGCTGCCGTGTTATCGCTGACGGACAGCCGCGCCGTTTTCAGCTCGTACAGCTTTTTCAGGCTGGCCGCCTGTTCCTTATAAAGCTCGTTGGCCCGCCGGATATCCTGGGTCAGGGTGCTTTCCGTGGCGACAGTGCGGTTCAGCTATTGACCCGCTTTGTATACCTCGGTGATGGAACGGCCCAGTTCATCATAGCCCTTCCGGGTTTCGGTCAGGGAACCGTCCTTATTCAGCTTTTCCGTGGAGGAAAGCAGGGATTGAATCTGCGTCTGGGCGGCCTGCATCCCCTGGGCCATCTGCTGTCCAGCCGCGCCGGAAGCCTTCGCCGCCTTCTGAACCTCAGCCTTATACCGGGCCAGCATATCCTTGATCTGCTTTTCCACCACGTCGGAGATATTCAGGTCAATGCCCGCCCCGATGGATTTCAGCAGCGCGTTGGTTTCGGATACATCCTGCCTGAGCCGCGTCAGATCCAGGTACTATGTGCCGACCAGCTTATTCTGACTCTGTGCCATGGTTCACCCCACTTTCCTTATGTGCAGTTTGCGTCATTTACATTTGAGAAGAGATCTTTTTCAGCAAGTACGAAGCGCGTAAAATTATTTGGTCAGCGACGCTTCGTATGTACCGAAGCAAATTTGAGGAAAAAGGCTTGCTATTACAGACATTTCAGGGTAAAATATCTATGATGAAGATTGTACTGCATCTGTAAGGGAGGAGGGAACCAAAATGATTGGAATTGAAGCGTTGGCAGCAATCAAGGATCAGTCGTCTGTTGACAATATCCGGCAATTGACGAACTGCTTGGTGTCACAGGTAAAGCCGCTCAAAGTGATCCTGTTCGGCTCCTTCGCGGATGGATCCTATACAGATGAAAGTGACTATGATTTTTATTTGGTTGTAGACGATGGACGCAGTGTAAGTAAAGCGACAGATGAGGCGTATAACTCGGTCATGTATGTGAAAAACCGCCCGGTAGATATCGTTGTGGGTACCAATTCCAGATTTGAGGCCAAGGGAAAGTCGAAGCATTCCCTTATGATTGAGGGAGAAGTACAGAGAAAAGGTATTCTTCTTTACGATCAAGCAAGCATTCCCGTTCAGGGGAGGATGTATTCATGAGTGACAATGAACGGAAAGAACCAAATATTGAAATTTCTATTGATGAAATCGATCAGATGGAAGAGTACAAAGAATGGCTCAAATTTGCACAGACGGATTTTGACTGCGCCGAATACTTATATAAGGCTCCCTTGCATCCAAGACCCTTGAATGTGATCTGCTATCATTGCCAACAGGCGGCGGAAAAGGCGATCAAGGCGCTTATCGTTTACTTTGGCAGCCAAGGCGGTATGCCGAAAGTTCATGATTTGTCATTCCTTCTGAATCAGGTGAAGAACATGATTCAAACTCAGAAAGGGATAGAGATTACCCACGATTTCATGGTCATGGCTGATGGGCTCTCCAAATATGGTATTGCGCCAAGGTATCCAAACGAAATCGATGTGGATGAACCCCAAACCGCCAAAGCACTTCGCGACAGTGCGGCGATTATGGAATGGGTTAAACAGACCATTGATGCGAAGGCAAAGAAAGATTGAAATCACTGCAAGCTGAAATGCAGGGTAAGCCTACAGAGCAACCGCTCTTCTTATCCGGGAATCTTGAAAAATTCCGGATAGGAGAAATAGAAACTCTGTAGGCTTCTCCTTTATTATCTTGACAATAATTTGTATCTCTCTTTATGCTTTCTGCCGCTCAGTTTACTTCTGTTCATGAGAGATAACATTACGTTTCTTTTTTGGCAAACTGCAATGGACTGACCGTTGCGGGGCTTTTCTGCACCGCACCCAGCAGCTCGATCAGCTTGGTGTTCAGTCCTTCCGCTTTCGCAATGGTCGCAGCAATGTCTTCCGTGCCCAGCAGAGATTGAAAGGTTTTCAGCGTCTGATACTCCAGGGAGTGCTCCCGTTCAAAGCCATGGCGGGCGGAAGTGGATAACTGCATGCTGATCATATCCACCAGGGTCATATCGTCCTGAACAATTTTCATGATGTCGGGCCACAGGTCATGGGTGGCGATGATGTCATACAGTGTGTAATGGCCTTCGGGCGTATCGTATTCCGCTGTATTCAGATCGGTATAGTGAACCAGGATCAGGAAAGCGCGGATGAGATCGGCGTTGTAGCCTGTGTAGGCGATCCCTCTCTTTTCGTCAAACACGGTGGAAGCGCCCACATAGTCCTACGCCATCTTTTCCTTCTCTGTATAGGGGATCATGGAACGGACGTGGAATTCCTCGCCGTCCAGACTGAAAACGTGATTGTATTCATACTTTGTGGTATCCGCTGTCATTTTGTTTTTCCTCCCAGTATTTTGATGTTGCTCCGGCCGAAGAACCCGGCCAGGTTATTCATGGCTTGGGAACCGCCGTGCTCCCGCACGTTGAAGGGATTGCTCTTTTCGATCATATCCCAGGACTTTTCACAGAAGCTGTTCCCGGCGTAATGGCTGACGGCTTCAAAATTCAGCTTATAGTCCAGCTCCCGCAGCACGTCGTCGAAGAAAACGGCACTCATATCGTTGATCCGCTCCTCGTCGATGACGCCCAGATGGGCGGCGATCATGGCGACGGCACGCTCCAGCGTTACGCCTTGCGTGCCGTCTGCAGGTTTTTTTGTTTCTGCTCCTTTTCGTCAATGCGGTTGACCCGGCGGAAAATCTCCAAAAGCTGTTCGATGAGGCCGGTATCCATGCCGTCGTAATTCT
>JAFWQM010000170.1 GCA_017509065.1 Clostridia bacterium | reverse complement strand
GCCCGGAAAATCATCCAGTGGATGATTTTCAGTGAAGGCCGGGCGGTAGCCCTGGAAAGGCCGGAAGGCCCTGTCCAGAACATTTCAGGCGGGAGCGAAGACGACCAGATGAAATTTTCCTACCTTGCGGTTTTTCCGCCCGGGAGTCCCGTAGGGGCGAGAGGAAAAACCGCAGGGGGACGAACCGCCGAAAGCCGCCAGTGGCGGCAATCCTTTCGGCGGTGAGATCAGCCGAAACCCGCGCTTCCCGAAGGGAATAGCGCGGGGCGTAAGCGGAGTTGCGACGATTGAGGCTGCGGAATCTCGAAAGGGGGAAGGATTCCCCCTTTCGCGTTACTGCGAAGCCAAAGGCTGAGCAGTAACGAATGACTTTTCCTGTCACGAAGCAAATTTGCATCTTCCGACGCGGAGGAAAATATGATATAATCTGTCTGTGCCAGGATAAGGAAGCGGCACATGATTGCAAAAATAATTCTGACTTTGCCGATTCGTTTCAAATTTCAAACCGGCGGCCATCGCTTTCCCTGAACGAACGATGTGAATTGGAATGCAGGATAATCAAACCGTTCTGTCAAGAAGAAACAGCCGCGTTTTTACCGTGCTGCTATGCGCCGTGGGGCTGCTCATCAATTTCCTGGGCGTCAAATTTGCTCTGGCCCTGAAACTGCCTGTGTTTCTGGATGTTATCGGAAGCGCGCTGACGGCGGCGCTGGGAGGCTATATCCCGGGCATTATGTTGGTTTCTGACGAACCTGATCAACGGCATCGGGGATTACACCACCACCTACTACGGTTCGCTGTCCGTGCTCATCGCCGTAAGCGCCGCGTATTTTGTGAGTAAGGGATATTTTTCCAAACTCTCGCACCTGCCGCTCATCATCCTGGTTTCTTCGCTCATCGGCGGCGGGCTGGGCTCGGTGCTGACGTGGGCGCTATATGGCTTCGATTTCGGTACAGGTATTTAAGCGCCGCTGTCTCATCGCATTTTTGAGTCAGGTGCGCTGAACCAGTTCTGGTCGCAGTTCTGCGCCGATATGCTCATCGACCTGCTGGACAAGACCATCACCGTGCTGATCGTGGCAGCGTTAGAGGACGCGCGCGCTGAGGTGGAGCAGATCATGCGCAGCCACCAGGAACAGGGGATCTCGTAACGGTGCCGGATATCTGTTTTGCTTTTTATGATGACAAAGTAACGCTGTGCATATTCACTGATTCTTTAATCCCATTGTTTCATCGTCCGCGAATATGCCTTGGAGGGAAACGCCATGCAGGAACAGGAGCATCCCCTGATGAAATGGTTCGGCGAGCGGCGGATCGTGCGGCTCATGCTGCTGGCGGCGCTGCTGGCGCTGGGCGTGATCCATGTTGAGTACATTATTGACACCGCTTTGCTGCTGTGGCGGGTGGCAAGCCCGCTGATCCTGGGCGCAGTGCTTGCGTACATCCTGGAAATCATCATCAAACGGCTGGAGAAGTTCGTGTTTCCCAACACCAAAAATCGCTGGCTGGACAAGAGCCGCCGCGGTATCTGCATCCTGCTGTCGTTCGTGCTGCTGCTTTCGTTGGTGGGGCTGACGATCTTCACCGTCATTCCCGGTCTTGTGGACGCCTTCACCCTGCTGAGCCAGGAGCTGCCCAACTACTTTGCCGACGTGAAAGAATGGGTGATGAACACTTTCCGGGATGTGCCGGAGGTGACGTCTTATCTCAACACCCTGAACCTGGAATGGGAATCGGTGCAGGAGCGTATCGTCAACTGGGCCATGAACGGCGTGATCGAAGGCCAGCTGCTGTCCTCCACCGTCACGATGATCGGAGCGGTAACGGGCGGCATTGCGAACTTCTTCATCTCCTGCATCTTTGGCTTGTTCCTGCTCGGGGGGAAGCGAACCCTGAACCGCCATTTCCACAGCGTGATGAACGCCGCGTTTTCTGAGCGCACGAACCAGCGCGTGCAGCGCGTGCTGACGGCCGCCAACCGATGCTTTTCAGGCTTCATCGTAGGCCAGAGCGTGAACGGGCTGATTCTGGGCATCCTCACCTGGCTGGGCATGCGAATCATCGGTATGCCGTACGCGCTGATGGTGGGCGTGCTCAGCGGCACCACCTCCCTGGTGCCGATCATCGGCGGCTACATCGGCGCGGCGATGGGCACGTTCCTGGTGTTCACAGCCACGCCGTCAATGGCGCTGTGGTTCCTGCTGTTCATTGTCAGTTTGCAGACCGTGCAGGGCAACCTGCTCTATCCCCGGCTGGTTGGCAATTCCGTGGGCTTGCCCAGCCTGTGGGTGCTGGCCGCGGTCAGCGTCGGCGGCGGCCTGGGCGGTATCGGCGGCATGATGGTCGCCGTGCCTGTCACCGCCACGCTCTATGCCCTCACCCGCGATTGGGTGAACAAGAAAAACGAAGAAGCGCCCCCGGATAGTAATACTCCGCTGCCGCAACCGGCGGCAAAAAAGCAGGCCCCGGTCGTTTCCCGAAACCAGCGGAAAGACAAACCGCGCGGAACGTAACAACGCTCCGCGCGGTTTGTCTTTTTTATCCACACTATTTCGCTGCGGGGATTTCTCCGGCTTTGGTGAGAGCGATCTTGGTGATGACTGGGCCGATCAATTCAAACACCAGCACGCCGGCCAGCACGATGGTGTTCACCTGCGCGGCCAGGGTGGGGAAGCGGGCGGAGACCAGCGCGGCCATACCGATGGCGACACCGGCCTGCGGCAGCAGGGTCAGGCCCAGGTAATGGCGGATGTGCTTATCCGCTTTCACGCAGACAGCACCCAGATACGTACCGCCCCACTTGCCGATGGAGCGCAGCAACAGGTACATGACGCCAATCAGGCCCACGCTGGGCAGTACGGACAGATCCAGGTCCGCGCCGGAGAGCACGAAAAACAGCAGGAACAGCGGCGGGGTGAAACGGTCGCACTGCTCCATGAGCACCTCGCGCTGCTGGCTCAGGTTTACCATCATGGCGCCGATCATCATGCACACCAGCAGGGAGGAGAGGTTCAGGATGTCGCACAGGCCCACGCCCGCCAGCACCAGGGCGATGCTCAGCGCCAGCTTGTTGCCGCGGCTGGCAAAGAACCGGGCCCCGAAGGCCAGCAGCCAGCCCAGGGCAGCGCCCAGGGCGAAGCTGCCCACAATCTCGATCAAGGGCGTCAGCAGCATACTGGATACCGTAATCGCCCCGCCCAGCATCCCCTGGGCCACGGCAGCGGAAATGCTGAATACCATCAGGCCCAGCGCGTCGTCCATGGCGACGACGGGCAGCAGCATCTGGGTGACGGGGCCGTTGGCCTTGTACTGCCGTACCACCATCAGCGTGGCGGCGGGGGCGGTGGCCAGGGCGATGGCACCCAGCAGCAAGGCCAGGGGCACGTCGACGCCGAACAGGATCAGGCCCACGTCCACGCACACGGCGGTCATCATTCCTTGGAAGAAGGTGATGGTCAACGGCGCTTTGCCGATCTTTTTCAGGTAGTTCAGCTTGAATTCCCCGCCGATGGAATAGGCGATGAAGCCCAGGGCGGCTTCGGAAATGATGCCCATGGACTCCGCCTGCTCGCGGGAGATGATGCCCGCCACGCAGGGGCCGATGATCAGGCCCGCCACCAGGAAGGCGGTCACGTTGGGAAGTTTGACAAGTTTCGCGGCGCGGCTCATGATCAGGCCCGCCATCATCGTAATGCCGACAAGCAGCAGGGTGTTCATTTCTTCTTTTCCAGTCCTTCCACCATAGTGAGCGGCATGGCGAACATGATGCCGCTGTCGGGCACGTCCAGTCCGCCCGTCACCTGATTGACGATCCGGCGCGCCTTGTCCACCTGTTCATCCGGCAGCACCATGAAGATGGTTTTGCTGCTGCGGTGTTCCGGCTCCATGATGGCGCGCAGGCCGTAGAAGATCGGCATTTCATCCTCCGTGTGGAGGATACGGGCCATGCCCCGGCTGTCCAGCACCGTCGCCCCTCGAAGGCCCTGATTGCTGAATTCCTGCAACAGATTTTCCAGATATTCCGTCCGGTTCAGCACGAATACGAATACCTGCATGTTTTCTCTTCCTTTCCTGTCATTGCGCTTTCGCGCGGTTCATATTGTATGCCTGTTCTCCTGAAAATGCAAGCAAATTAAACAAAAAAGCGGACAAAGGCGTCCAACTGTTCCCTTGCCCGCTCGGTTATTTCAACTTTATAAACCATACTTTGTCCTCAAGCTCTGAATCGCGTCGGAAGCCCTGATCGTTTTCCCCTGCTCGATTTGCGCAGCGGAAGCGTCCACGTCCTGAAGAATCTGCTGCTTGCTGACAGGAGCAAAGGGAGAAACTTTATCGTCAAACAGCTTCTTTGTCATTTCAAAGATGATTCGCACGTCCGCTTCGGGCATGACCCGGAGCATAGAAATCGTGGATTCAAGCGTACTCATTTTCCCCGCCTCCTTTATGACTATTGTACCGCATTCTAATCTGGTTTGCAAGCAGTCCGGATCAGGGATGATACAGATTCGCGGTCTGATACTGCGGGTCGCAGGTCAGGTTGATTTTCAGGCGGCGGAAGATGTTTTCGTCCACGGGGGAGAGGATCACGGTGGAGTGCGCCTCGCAGCCTTCCAGCTTTTTCAACTGCGCCATGGCGAGGGCGGCGTTCGGGTCGGTGGCGGCGCAGATGGAAAGCGCCACCAGAATTTCGTCGGAGTGCAGGCGCGGATTGTGGTTGCCCAGATACTCGCATTTCAGGGTCTGGATGGGCTCGATGACGGAGGGAGAGATCAGGTGCAGACGCTTTTCGATGCCGCCCAGCGCTTTCACCGCGTTCAGCACCGCGGCGGCGGAGGGCCCCAGCAGGTCGCTCGTCTTGCCGGTGACGATCTGCCCGTCCGGCAGCTGGATGGCCAGCGCGGGTTCGCCGGTGGCTTCCGCCCGGGTTCGAGCCGCGCCGATGACAGGCCGGTCGTCGTCGCTCAGATGCATGGACTGCAGCAGTGTTTGCAGCTTCTCCACCTCATGCGGTTCGGCGCGGCCGGTGCGCAGGCCGCAGCAGGCGGTATAATAGCGCCGGATGATTTCCTGGCAGGCGGCTTCCCGGCAGGCTTCATCGTCGATGATGCAGTTGCCCACCATGTTCACGCCCATGTCCGTGGGGGATTTATAGGGGGATTGGCCGTAAATGGATTCAAACAGCGCGTTGAGCACCGGGAAGATTTCGATGTCGCGGTTATAGTTGACGGTGGTTGTCTGATACGCTTCCAGGTGGAAGGGGTCGATCATGTTCACGTCGTCGAGGTCTGCGGTGGCGGCCTCATAGGCGAGGTTCACGGGATGTTTCAAGGGCAGGTTCCAGATGGGGAAGGTTTCAAACTTGGCGTAGCCCGCGTCGATGCCGCGCTTATGCTCCTGATACAGTTGGCTTAAGCAGGTGGCCATCTTGCCGCTGCCGGGGCCGGGGGCTGTGACCAGCACCAGAGGACGGCTGGTTTCCACATAGTCGTTGCGGCCGAAGCCGTCTTCGCTGACGATCAGCTTGATGTTGTAGGGATAGCCCTCGATGGGATAATGCCGGTAGACCCGCAGGCCCATGTCTTCCAGCCGCGCCTTGAAGTTCACCGCCGCGTGCTGGTCCATCCAGCGGGTGATGACCACGCTGCCCACGTACAGGCCGATATTGCGGAAGGAATCGATCAGCCGCAGCACGTCCGCGTCGTATGTGATGCCCAGATCACCGCGCAGCTTGCTCTTTTCAATGTCATCCGCGTTGATGACGATCACCAGCTCAGCCTGATCCTTCAGGTTCAGCAGCATGGACATTTTGCTGTCCGGCCGGAAGCCCGGCAGCACACGGGAAGCGTGGTTGTCGTCGAACAGCTTGCCGCCAAGCTCCAGGTAAAGCTTGCCGCCGAACTGACCGATCCTCTCCCGAATATGCTCTGATTGCATGGCGGTGTATTTGTCATGATCGAATCCGATGCGCATCTTCCGTTCCCCTCCCTTTTGCCGATCGCCGCGCTAAAACAATTCAACCTGCAAATTATATCACGCCCCACCCGGGGATACAAGCGACGATTCGGTTTCTTTTTTGTCCTTATAGGCTAAGCGCCTTTTCCCAGTCGTCAGGTTTGAAACCGGGAATTACGGCGCTGTCCGTCACCAGCAGAGGGCGTTTCACCAGCATCCCGTCGGTGGCAAGGAGGGAAAGCATTTCCTCGTCGGTCATGGAAGGCAGTTTGTCTTTCAGGTTCAGGTCGCGGTACAGCATCCCGCTGGTGTTGAAGAACTTCCGCAGCGGCAGGCCGCTCTGCTTTTGCCAGGCGTGCAGCTCGTCCAGCGTGGGGTTCTGTTCCTTGATGGGGCGAATGTCGTATTCGATCTTGTGTTCGTCGAGCCACTTCTGCGCCTTCTGGCAGGTGGTGCATTTGGCGTAGCAGATGAATAAGGGCTTCATGGTTATGGACCTCCTTTGGAAATAATTGGGCACTTTTTTATCAGTTAGGAGTGAGGAACTCTATTTAGTCGAACAATTGAACGAAAGTTTGTCTTGCGTTCATTGAAAACATTATAAAACTCCTAATTCCTCACTCATAACTCCTAACTCACTTAAAGTGTCTTTTAAGAAAGGAATTTAAACTATTACTCATGTTCTTTCCTCCACGCCTTGATCTGCTCCAGGCGGTCGCGGAACTTGTATTCCAGGCCCTGATCGGTGGGATGGTAGTATTCCCGGCCCAGGAGGGAGTCGGGCAGGCATTGCATCGCGGCGATTTTATCCGCTGTGTCGTGGGCGTACTGGTAGCCTTTGCCGTAGCCCAAATCTTTCATCAAGCCGGTCACGGCGTTGCGGATATTCATAGGCACCGGTTCATCCAATTGTTTCAGCGCGTCCTCCCGGGCGGCGTTATAGGCCATGTACAGGGCGTTGGATTTCGGCGCGAGGCTCAGATACACCACGGCCTGGGTGAGATGCACAGAGCATTCCGGCATCCCGATCAGATGGCACGCCTGGTACGCGGCCACGGCCAGTTCCAAAGCCCGGGGGTCGGCAAGGCCTACGTCCTCGCTTGCGAAGCGGGTCACGCGGCGGGCGATATAAATGGGGTCTTCCCCCGCTTCCAGCATCCGGGCCAGCCAGTAGATGGCCGCGTCCGGGTCGGAATTGCGCATGGATTTATGCAGGGCGGAAATCAGATTGTAGTGTTCCTCACCGTTCTTGTCGTACAGCAATGACTTCCGGGAGGTGCACTGCTCCACGGTTTCACGGGTCACACGGGTGACGCCGTTTTCCTCGTCACCGTTGAGCACCGCCATTTCGAGCGTGGACAGCGCCATCCGCGCGTCGCCGTTGGCGAAGGAAGCGATGAGCCGCAGCACGTCGTCCTCCGTTTCGATCTTCTGATAGCCGAAACCCCGCTGATCGTTCAGCGCGCGTTTCAGCAGCGCGAAGATGTCGTCTTCCGTCAGCCCTTTGAGCACGAACACCTTGCACCGGGACAGCAGCGCGCCGTTGACCTCGAAGGAGGGGTTTTCCGTGGTCGCGCCGATCAGGATGATGCTGCCCTTTTCCACGAAGGGGAGAAAGGCGTCCTGCTGGGCCTTGTTGAAGCGGTGGATTTCGTCCACGAACACAATGGTCTTTTCGCCGTAGACCCGGTTGCGCTCCGCTTCCTGCATGACCGAGCGTATCTCTTTGATCCCGCTGGTAACGGCGGAAAACTCGATGAACTTGGCCTGCGTCTGTCGGGCGATGACCGTGGCGATGGTGGTTTTGCCCACGCCCGGCGGCCCCCAGAAAATCATGGAGCTGACTGCGTCCTGCTCAATGATGCGCCGCAGGATGCGTCCCGGCCCCAATAAATGCTGCTGGCCCACGATTTCGTCCAGCGTCTGGGGCCGCAGCCGCGCCGCCAAAGGCTGGGCGACGGGCTGTTCCAAAAGAGATACCTGATCGTTCATAGCAATCCTGATCCTTTATTTCTGTATATACAGGCACAGCACAGACGCACGGAAGCTGACGCGCCGTGTTTTCAAAAAAAGTATATCATGTTTTCCCATGGCCGTCAAACCGGCTGTGTGGATTGAATTGATGAATACTTATACATCGCAACAAATGAGAAAAACACAGCAAAATGCGTAAACAATACGTCATATTAACCAATTGTAATCTATAAATAATAGTGATATTTTATGAATTTCAATTCTTCATATCCCAAAAACAGCGGTTAAAAGCGTTATATAGTGTGAATAAATATTTTTCATACTCTTTACATTCGAGGGGTTATGTGATATACTGAACGCGTCGTAAGGGATGTTATAGATTTGAATGTTGGCAATGGATCAAACAGTGCGGACGAACCAAAAACAGTGTGGCGTGAAGAAGCAATTCTCCCAACGCGAAAGGATGCCCAAACCGATGATCCGGCGGAAGAATTCATTTCTGTGGCAGAACCTGCAAACCGTACATCATTTTGATAGGAGGATTACCATGAAGAAGTTTGTTGCTCTGGCTCTGGCTGCTATCATGCTGCTGAGCATGACCAGCGTCTTCGCTGAAGAAAAGACCGTTCTGACCATGTGGTGCATCGCCACTGAGAGCGACGCCAACCGTCCCGCCTACGAACAGGCCATCGCCGAATTCGAGGCTGCCCATCCCGACATCGAGATCAAGTGGGAAGCTTTCGAGAATCAGTCCTACAAGACCAAGATCAAGGCCGCTATGGCTGATCCCAGCACCCTGCCCGACATCTTCTTCACCTGGGCCGGCGCTTTCCTGGGCGACTTCGTGGATGCTGGCAATGTGTACTGCCTGGATGAAACCTATGCCGACTTTGCCGCTGACCTGCCCGAGGTCATGCTGCAGAACGCCTCCTACGGCGGAAAGCACTACGGCGTGCCGCTGACCATGAACATCGTGACCCTGTTCGCCAACATGGAT
Source organism: Clostridia bacterium (assembly GCA_017509065.1). The sequence goes on along the minus strand of JAFWQM010000170.1, from coordinate 12,748 downwards.
CTGCTGGCCGAAGCTGGCTACGAAGCTGTTCCCACCACCTATGAAGACCTGATCGCCTGCTGTGACGCGCTGGTCGAAAAGGGCATCATCCCCTTCGGCTGCTCCGGCGGTGAAACCTGGTGCGTGACTGAATACCTCGAGCCCATCATCGAAAAGACCATCGGCTACGAAGCCCTGAACGAGATCTTCGCCGGCCGCGGCACCTGGAATGATCCCGCCATCGCCAAGGCTGTGGACATCATGCAGGAAATGGTCACCAAGGGCTACTTCGATCCCAACGGCATCGCTCTGGGCAACGACCAGGTGAAGGCCAACTTCATCGCCGGCGAATATGCTTTCTATCAGAACGGCTCCTGGAACTGCGGCGAAGTGAACGATGCTGAAGGCACCTTCCAGGTCGCTCTGTTCCCCGTGATTGACGCTGAAAAGGCCACCTATGGCCAGGTCATCGGCGGCCCCTCCGACACGCTGGCTGTCGCCGCCACCTCCAAGAACCCCGAACTCGCCGCCAAGGCCGCGTTCGAACTGGGCAAGGGCATCTGCCATTACGGCTATCTGGCCGGCTCCGGTCTGCCCGCCTGGACCCCCGACTATGACACCAGCACTGTGAAGCCCCTGGTTGCCGCTGTGGCCGAACTGGTTGCCAAGGCCGACGGCATGGTGCTCTTCGGCGACACCGCCATGAGCGCTGACCCCGCCAACACCTACCTGAACTTCGTGTCCAAGGTGTACGGCTGCGAAATCGACGGCGCGGGCTTCATCGACAGCCTGACCAACGCGCTGCAGTAATTCTGTCCCTTTCCTGACCGGAACATAACAACAGGGAGACGGCCCGCGAGGGATTCAACCCGAGAGGGGCCGTCTCCCCCTCTTTTTTCAGAAAAGGATCGCGGAAGATGAAAAAGACATTTACTTACCGGCTGAACATTTTTCTGTTTCTGCTGCCGGCGCTGATTCTGTTCGTGGGCATTCTGATCGCCCCGATCATCATGTCGGCCATTTACAGCGTGCATGACTTCAACTCCATTTCCGACACGAGCATGAAATTCGTCGGGCTGGAGAACTATATCACGCTGTTCAGCAGGGAAATGGCGAATCCGGAGACGGGCAAGCTCTTTACCAACGACAAGTTCATGGGCGACGCGCTGGTCAATTCGCTGCTGCTGGCAGGGCTGTCGGTCTTTATCCAGCTGCCGCTGTCGCTGATCATCGCGCTCAAGCTGAGCAAGGGCATCCGGGGCGAGCGGGCGTACCTGTCCGTTTTCTTCATGCCCGTGCTGATTTCCACGGTCATCATCGGCCGCCTGTGGATGAACATCTACGACCCCGGCAAGGCCGGTATCCTCAATGCGTTCCTGCGCACGACGGGCATCGACCAATGGCTGTTCCCATGGATCACCAGCCGCATCACATCCTCCAAGCTGGCCTTTACAGGGCAATGGACCGGCTTCCGCGAAACGGCGCTTGGAGCGGCCTTTATCCCGATCCTCTGGCAGTATATCGGCTATCATATGCTGCTGATGTACGCGGGCATCAAGGGCGTGCCCCCCGAACTGCTGGAAGCCGCCGAGCTGGACGGCTGCACGGAGGGACAGGTCAACCGGCATATCATCATCCCTTACATCAAGCCCATTCTGAAGGTCAGCGTGATTTTCGCGGTCACCGGATCGCTCAAATCCTTCGACCTGATTTATGCCCTGATGAAGGACACCACCAAGGCGGAGCTGCCCAGCACGCTGATGTATAAGCTGCTCTTCCTGCATAACCGTTACGGCCTGGGAAGCGCCATCGCGGTCATTCTGATCGTGCTCTGCTTCGTCTTTGCGATTCTGATCAGCCTGGCGTTCAGGGACAGGGGGGAGAAAGTGGCATGAAAAAGCAAATCAGAAAGCTCAAGCCCTCCACCGTCCTGGTGCACCTGGCGCTGCTGGTGCTTGTGTTCATCAACATTTTCCCGCTGTACTGGATGCTGACCTTCTCGCTGAAAACCAATGACGAGATCCTCGGCTATTCCTACAAAGATCCTGAAACCGGCGTGCGCGTGCAGGTGGCGCCGAATCACGTGGGCCTGCCCCATCAATGGGAATGGAGCAACTATTCCGAAGCCATGAACACCGGCAACATGGGATTGTATTTCGTCAACAGCCTGGTGGTGGCCGTGTCGGCTATCGCCATCACCATGATCGCTTCCTTCATGGCAACCTACGCGCTCACGCGGCTGGTGTGGCGCGGGCGGAAGGCGATGAACAAGTTCTTCATGCTCGGCCTTACCATCCCCATCCACGCCTCCATTGTGCCGGTGTATATCATCCTGTCGCGCATGAGCCTGCTCAACACCTATTCGGCGCTGATCTTCCCTTACGCCGCTTTCTCCCTGTCGATGGGCATCCTCATTTCTTCCGGCTTCATGGGGGATATTCCCTATGACCTGGACGAAGCTGCCTTCCTGGACGGCTGCGGCGTGTGGGGCATTTTCCTGCGGGTGATCGCGCCGCTGATGATGCCGGCCATCGCCACCGTGGGTATTTATACCTTCCTCCAGTGCTGGAACGAACTGCTCTTCGCCACCATCTTCGTTTCCTCCGGCCAGTACCGCACCCTGCCCGTCGGCGTGCAGCAGCTTTTCGGCCAGTATACGACCAGATGGGGCCCCATCGGCGCGGCTCTGTCCATCGCCACCATTCCCACGCTGCTTGTATACGTGTTCCTGAGCAAGCGCATCCAGGACAGCTTCATCGCCGGCGCGGTGAAAGGATAAAAAACTTCACGCTGTCTATCCGCCCGTCCTTCCGTCAGGCAGAAGGAGGGGCGGTTTTTTTCAAAACATCGTTTTTCCATGAAACAAAATCTTCTCCCGCGCGTCTTTTCAGTGTGAGGATATCCGCCACATTGTTTTTTGAAGGGAGTTACGACCGATGGCTGACCGCCGGGAATATGAGCGCGTCGCCCAGGAAGCGCTGCCTGCGCTGTACAAAATCGCCATGAGCATCCTGCGCTGTGACGCGGATGCCCGGGACGCAGTGCAGCAGGCGCTTCTTAAAGGCTGGGAAAAGAAGGAGAACGCGCGGGAGGGCCAATTTCGCTGGTATCTGACCCGTATCCTGATCAACGAGTGCCGCAACATCCAGCGGCGCAGGATGCGGGTGTTTCCGGCGGAAATCCCGCCTGCCGTTCAGGAAACGCCGCCTGACTATCAGGATTTATACGACGCCATATTCCGTCTGCCGGAAAAGCTGCGGCTGCCGCTGATGCTGAAGTATCTGCAGAACTGCTCCGAAAAGGAAGCAGCCCAGGCGCTCGGCATCCCCGTGACCACCTTCAAAACCAGACTGTACCGTGCGCGCAAGGAACTGAGAAAAACCCTGGATCGGGAGGTGATGTTTGAATGAAGCGGGCTGTGAAGGTAAACCGTGACACGATCAACGCCATCATGCCCTCCCTGCCGGCCGATTTTGAACAGGACATGCGGAACATGATTTTCGCCATGCCTGCTGAAACAGGAGAAGGGACAAGGGAAAAACCGATGAAAAGAAAACTGTCCGTAGGTTTCGTGCTGGTGCTGGTCCTGATGCTGCTGGCCGCCAGCGCCTTAGCCGCCGTGCTGCTGGGCGGCAGGGATTTTGTGGATCAGATCATGGCCCCCAAAGCGGTGGAGAATCCCAGCCAGAATTTCACGAAAGAAGAGATTGCCGAAATATTGAAAATCGCCGAGGAAAACAACCTGACCCTCAGCGACGTGGATCTGTACAGGCTGAACCACCTGGGCGAAAGCGGCTACAATAAGGAAGAGCTCATGCGCCGCTTTGTGAAAACGGAGTACGGCTTCTATCCCGCCGCCTGGCCCATCGAGGTGCAGCACTGGTACGAGCAGCTCATGAAAGCCTGCGGCCTGGACAAAAGCAGGCATCAGGCGAACGTGCTGCCCGAAGGGGACGAGATTTCCCAGGAGCAGGCGGTGAAGATCGCCGAAGACCTGATTCATGAAAAGTACGACCCCAGCGTGGATTTGAACGACAAAACAAAGTATCTCCGCTTCCTCACCTACATGGAGCATAAGATCGGTGACACCCTGTACCGGGAGTGGAGCTTTGCCTATGAGGCCCAGGACCTCTACGGCGCGGATTACTACCTGACCCTTGACCCCGCCGGAACCATCAAGAACGAATACAGTGTGGACGGCATTCTGGGCACCAGCTACACCATGCGCGGCCAGTTCATCCTGGACAGGTTCAAGCGGGTGTACGGCGACCAGTTTGGCTTCGTGAACTGGGACAGCTATCTGCTGCTCAACTACCAGGACGCCCTGCGCCACCGGATGCAGGCGGAGCCAGAGGGCGGGCATCTGCTGACCAGCGAGGAACATATTCTGGAAACCACCTACCTGCTGCCCGGAGATTCCTTCATTTCCAAGGAGGACGCCATTGCCAGGGCGAAAGCTGCCTGCGGCGATTTGAACTATGAAACAGTGTACAGCGCGGGGGAAATGGCCGTGCTGATGCGGGACGGGGAATCGCCCATCTGGAAGGTGACGCTGCAAGTCCGGGACAGCAGCCCGGCGTATGCGGAGGTGAATGCCGAAACCGGCAAAGTGACCTTCACCCTCACCTCCCGGCAGGAAACCACCTGGGAGTGGCGCTCCTGGGTGCCGGAAAGCTACTGGGAAATCCATAAGCCCCAGGAAGGCTACCGCGCGGCCCGGCCCGAAACGACCGCCGCGGCGGAGGATGGGTTCCAGTATCCCGCCTTCTGGAACAGCGAGGAAATGCCGGAAAGCTATTGGTCCGCGCTGAACGCCATCGGCTACAATGACGACACCATGAACGAAATCTATGCGAAATGGATGGACGACTACGGCTGGAACACCGACTTCTGGCCCCTGGAAGCCCAGGCGCTGGACTACCTGCTCCACGACCAGAATCCCAATGGTGCGCTTAAACACATCCCCGGCCTGCCCAGGGAAGGCGACATCACGCAGGAACAAGCCATGGAAATCGCTCGGGCCGCGTTCAAGGACGAGTTTGCCGACGAGGTGCCCACCCTGAACGTGAGCACCCTGCGGGCCGCGTTCCGCTATTGGGCCAACAACGACGACAAGGGCCGCTGCAGCTGGCAGGTGATCTTCTACCGGGAGGACGGCAGCCAGGCAGGGGACGTGCACCTGACGGCGGACACGGGCGAGGTATACGAGCTGAACTCCTCCGACGCCGCCGGCACACGGCACTATGCCGTCTCTTCCGATGAACCCGTAGCCACCCCCGCCCCGCAGGAGAACGGCAGGCCCTGGTTCTGGGGCAACGATTTCGCGCCTGCTTCCTTCTGGGAACAATTGGAAACCGTGATGCAAAAATGCGGCGTGACCCCGGAAAACATTCAGGCAAAAGCCGACGAATGGAGCCAAATGTATGAATCCGAGGCGTTCTGGCCCCATGACTGCAAACTGATGTACCAGATGCTTTTCCTGCTCCAGCCGGACGATCTGGAATATCCCGACCAGCCTTATCAATACATCACCTTCCCCGATCCGAACAAAAAGAGCCAGGCGGAAATCGAGGAAATCGCCTGGAAAGCGCTGCATGAAGCAGGCGATGAACAGGTGGGCGCGGACTGGCTGAATCAGCTTCGCGTCGGCTCCGCCCTCACCGCACCGGAGGTGTACATCGACGGCCTTCCCCATAAAGGCGTTACCTGGGCGGTGCAGTTTTTCAACTACGACGCGCAGTACGGTTACTGGGCCACCCGCGCCTGGGTCTTTGTCACCGAGGACGGAGAAGTGATTTACGCTGAGCTGGACTTGTACGGAAACGGATAATAAAACCCTGACGTTTGGCAAGCAGTGTTTTTGATACTTTTCTTTTCGACCAAAGTGAAACCCGCGCTTCCCGAAAGGAGTAGCGCGGGTTTCACTTCCGTCGGGATGACAAATACCCCATGTCATTCGGAACGGGAGTATTTATTGTTATTCATTTTGCTGCTTATCTGATTTGAGGACAGTTCGAATCAGGGCTTCACCGCCGTCACGTGCCAGCGGTCGTCCCCTTTGCGGGGCGGCGTCATGCGCAGACGGCCATAGAAGGATATGTCCGTAAAGCCCGCGGCAGTGAGCCATGCCCTCAGTTCCTTCCGGCTGTGGGCGCGCTGCGTCTGGCGCTCTTCAAGGCGGTCATAAGCGCCGTCTTCCCGGCGAACGAACAGCGACAGCGACAGCGTGACGCAGGATGTTTTCTCATCCCAGCAGTTACGCCAGATATAGGAAACCGCGTCGTCATCGGAATAGAGCGTGTTGTTTCCCAGGGTTTCCGACAGCTTTTCCGGGGAACTGACGTCAAAAATCAGCGCTCCTCCGGGACGCAGCGCCTTGAACGCGGCGGCAAAGAACGCCTGAACATCCCCGGGCGAGGTGAGGTAATTCACTCCGTCGCAGGTGGCCAGCACGCAGTCTACCCGCCGGGGCACTGTCAGCGCGCGCATGTCCTGCCGCACGAAGGGAATCGTCAAGCCCGCCGCCCGCGCCTTTTCCATGGCGGCGGCGAGCATTTCCTCCGATAAATCCAAGCCTGTGATCTGATAGCCCATTTTGCGCAGGGGAAGCGTCAGGTTCCCGGTGCCGCAGGCGCATTCCACGCAGCGTCCCTTTGGCAGCACTTGGCATTTTTCCATCAGACGCCTGTAATGCGCCGCCCAGGCGGTATAGTCCACCGTATCCATCAGCGCGTCGTAAACGCGGGCAAATGCGCTGTACATGCTTTGAAAACTCCTTTGTGTTTCCAGCCGGACCCCGGCTTTTTCTTTTATTATATTTATGCGGATGGATTCAGTCAAGCGGCGCGTTTTGGGAGGAAGCGTCCCTTTTCCTCGCTCCGATCAGCCCTCCGATGCGTCCGCTTTCCGCGGCGCTCAGTCCGGCCCAGCCCACTTCCTTTAGTTTTTCGAGTAAACCGAGTTCCTGCGCGATTTCATATTTCAAACGATCTTCCCGTGACAGCATCATCGTTCCTCCCGTTTTTTTCTCATATTTGTTACCATTCACATATCTGGGGGAACCGCTCTTTGGGCACCAAAGAGCGGTTCCCCCAGGAATACCTGAATCGTAACTCATATTTTTCATTTTGCTTCATCTTCGTGCATAATATGCTTGAAGGATCGCCCGAAAAAAAGTATAATGATTAAAGGTTCTTTTAAGGCGGATGCGTTATCCTGTCAGCGTCAGGAGGAAATGACAATGGCTGCGAAGATGACATTCAAGCGGTATGAACTGAAATACCGGATCAATCATGCCCAGCGCGACGCGCTGCTGAAAGCCATAGAAGGCCATCTGGCGCTGGACAAGTTCGGCCACAGCACCATCCGCAATCTTTATTACGACACGGATACCTGGCGGCTGGTGCGGCGGTCTATCGAAAAGCCCTGGTACAAGGAGAAGCTGCGCGTGCGTTCTTACGGGCAGGCGACGGACACATCCATGGTGTTTGTGGAGTTGAAAAAGAAGTTTGAAAAGGTAGTGTACAAGCGGCGTCTGGCGCTGCCCTGCCAAGCGGCGATGGAGGGATTGAAGCCGGAAAACATCCTGCCCGCCGGGCCGTCGGATCAGCAGATCGGCCGGGAGATCGAGGCTTTCAAGCATTTTTACGGCCCGACGCTGGCCCCGGCGATGTACCTTTCCTATGAGCGGGAAGCGTTTTTTCCCATCGACGGCGTGGACTTCCGAATGACCATTGATGAAAACCTGCTCTGGCGCATGGAGGATATCGACCTGCGCGCTCCAGGGGGAGGGCGGTTCATCATTCCGCCGGACGAATTGATCCTGGAGCTGAAAACGCCGGGGGGCATCCCGCTGTGGATGGTGGAATTCCTGAGCGAAAACAAAATCTACAAGACTTCTTTTTCCAAATACGGCACGGCCTACCGGCAGTGGTTCGCCGAACGGAATACGACGGGGGGACGGATGTATGCTTGAAAAACTGTTTCACGGTGTGTTTGATTCCAGCTATGTGTATGTGATTCCCGTGGAAAAATTCCTGCTCTGCGTGGGCGTCGCGCTGCTCATCGGCGGGATCGTGGCGTTCACGGCGTCGCGGAAAAGCCGCCTGTCCTTCAGCTTCTTTACCACCCTGCTTGCCCTGCCCGCCCTGTCCTGCATGGTGATCATGATGGTCAACGGCAATGTGGGCGTGGGCGTCGCCACGGCGGGTACGTTCAGCCTGGTGCATTTCCGCTCCGCCAAGGGCACCGCCAGGGAAATGGCGCTGATTTTCCTGTGCATGGTGACGGGCCTGATCACCGGCATGGGTTACCTGGCCTACGCCGTTCTGTTCACCCTGCTGATGTGCGTGCTCTATCTGGCCATCAGCCTGTTTGACCCTGACGCGAAGGGACTTCGCCGCCGCCTGCGGGTCACTGTGCCCGAGGATCTGGATTACACCGGAATCTTCAAAGACACCCTGGCCGCCTACTGCAAGGACTGGAAGCTGACGCAGGTGAAAACCGTCAACATGGGCGCGCTTTTCCGCCTCACCTACAACGTGACCCTGCGCGACCCGGGGAAGGAAAAAGCCTTTGTCGACGACCTGCGGCTGCAAAACGGCAACCTGGAAATCTCCATCGCCGATGCGGAAATGCCGGATTCCGACCTGTAAACCGGTTGAAAGAACACAGCCAGTACAGTCTGGCTGTTGTTTTTTTGCGGGGAGGCCGTTACAATGCTGTTATTATGAACGACGGAGGTTTTTGCGCATGGCGATTGACAAGGTGAAGGCGTTCTTCCGGGAGCGCGGCATGGAAGACCGCATTTTGGAATTTGATGTTTCCAGCGCTACGGTGGAGCTGGCGGCGCAGGCGCTTAACTGCGAGCCCTGCCGCATTGCGAAGAGCCTTTCCTTCCTGGTGGACGGCGCGGCGGTGCTGGTCGTGGCGGCGGGGGACGCCCGGGTGGACAACGCCAAGTTCAAGGCGAAGTTCCACACCAAGGCGAAGATGCTCTCGCCCGAGGACACGGAAGCGATGATCGGCCACGCCGTGGGCGGGGTGTGCCCCTTCGCGGTGAATGAAGGGGTGAAGGTGTACCTGGATGAATCGCTGAAGCGGTTCACCACGGTTTTCCCCGCCTGCGGCAGCAGCAACAGCGCCATTGAACTGACCCTGCCCGAGCTGGAAAAGTATTCTGGCTTCGTTGAATGGGCGGATGTGTGCAAGCTGCCGGAATCATAATCTTTGCTTGACAAAAGTATATATCCTGATATATACTTTTGTTGAGGTGATGATCCATGGAATACGCGAAGGTTTTTTCAAACGGCGGCAGTCAGGCGGTGCGGCTGCCGAAAAGCTGCCGGTTCGAGCAGGACGAGGTGCTGGTGAACCGCATCGGAAAAGCGGTGATCCTGCTGCCCAAGGACGATCCATGGGCTGAAATGATGCGGGGCCTATCCCTTTTCACCGATGATTTTCTGGCCGAGGGCGTGCATGATCTGCCGCTCCAGGAGAGGAACGGCCTATGAAATTCATGCTGGACACCAACATCATCGCTTACGCGAAAAACAACCGCCCGGAAAGCGTGCTCCAACGGCTGACGCAATACAAGCCGGAGGATATGTGCGTTTCCGCCATTACCATGGCGGAGCTGGAATTTGGCGTATTCAACAGCTCCCGGCCCGATCAGAACCGGTTGGCGCTGCTCCTGTTTCTGTCCCGCATCGCCGTGGTTCCCTTTGACGCCGACGCCGCGAGGGAATACGGCTCGATCCGCGCCGACCTGACAAAAAAGGGCACGCCCATCGGAGCCAATGACCTGCTGATTGCCGCTCACGCCCGTTCTCTGGGCCTGACGCTGGTGACAAACAACACAAGAGAATTTGAGCGGGTGGAAAACCTGAGGGTAGAGAACTGGGTATAAAATGATTTGAAGTAAAATATCTGCCGTGAAACAGGTTCGCGGCGGATGTTTTTCTTTTTTTGGCACATAATACAGCGGAAAGGGGTGTGAAGTATATGAAACGCAGAATGACGGCGTTTCTATTGGCGGGACTCTTTATCATAGGTATTGTGAACAGCGCTCAGAGCGCCATTGCCTGGGGCGACCGGGGCAGTGACGTAACGCGGATCCAGCAGCGTTTACGGCAGTACGGTTATATGGACGCGCCTGCCGACGGCATATTTGGCCAGGCGACGTATGACGCGGTGGTGTGGTTTCAGCGAAAGAACGGCTTGAAGGTGGACGGCGTGGTCGGCCCCGCCACGGCCGCGGCGCTTGGCATATCGCTCGGCGGAAGCGCCGAAGCGGCGTCCTACCATGAAAGTGAAATCTACGTTTTGGCGCAGCTGGTGCATGCGGAAGCGCGGGGTGAACCCTATCTTGGCAAGGTAGCCGTGGCGGCGGTGGTGCTGAACCGCGTACGCTCCGCGTCCTTTCCCAACACCATCAGCGGCGTGATTTACCAGGCCGGGGCCTTCGACTGTGTGACGGACGGGCAAATCAACTTGACGCCGGATAACGATTCCCTCCGCGCAGCACGCGACGCGATGAACGGCTGGGACCCCACCGGCGGCTGCGTTTATTACTATAACCCGGCCAAGTCCACCAGCGCCTGGATCTGGAGCCGCGAAGTGCGCCTGACCATCGGCGCGCACGCTTTTGCGGTGTGAAGGAAATACGGGAGACTCTTAAAGAACACTTTAAGTGAGTAACAAGGGGTTACGCTGGGGCTGTTCGCCCCAGACCCGAACCAGGGGCCTGAGGCCCCTGGACCCGCATTAGCGGAAGTTACTACATTGGGAAAGCAGACTTTGCTTCCGCTGAAGCTTGAGAGAAACAGGCAATCTTTTGACGCTGTGCTTCTGGCCCGGCGTCTGAAAGACGCCTGCCTGGACGCTTCGCGTCCGGTGAAAGCCAGGGATAAATCACCAGGGGAAAGCGAGCTTTCCCCTGGGATTTTCCCGGGCTTTCCTGGGCCAGAAGCCTCAAACTTTCCGTAACCCCAACCCGACAGGCGAAGAAAGTTGGGAATAACCACCGGTGTAATTTCGCCAGGAGCGGAGTCCAGAGGGATCATCCCTCTGGTCAGGTGCAGGGGTGAAACCCCTGCCGGAGTCTGAGGCAGAGCCTCAGGTTTACAGTATTGGTTTGTGACTTAAAGTGCCCTTTAGTTCAGTAGATGGAGTATCGAAAATGGAAAAGAAAAGATATGTCATTGCGCTGATTGCTTTTGCGGCAGTGGTGGCTGTATCAGCAGGAACCGCGGTGCGGGCTTCCAATCGCGCGGAGCTGCTGGAAGCCCGGCTGCGGGAGGTGTATGAGGGAACGGTACTAAGCGCGCTGCGGCAGATGGAGGATATGCAGCTGGCGCTGAGCAAAGCGCTTTTGTCCTCCGACCGTGGGGCGGAAGCGCAGTACCTGAACCAGGTCAGCGTAGGCGCTGCTCAGGTGCAGCGCAGTCTGTCCCTGCTGCCGCTGTCCCATGCCGCCACGCAGAACGCGGTGAAATTTGCCAATCAGCTGGCGGATTATTCCGGAGCGCTCCTCAAAACGGAAGCGCTCACCGAGGATGACGCTTCGACCCTCGGCACACTGATCTCCGCCTGCGCGGATTCCGCCAAGGCGCTGGCCAGGGCGGGGAACGAACTATCCGAACAGGCTGTAGAGGGGGAGACGCCCTTTTATCCCGCCGGCAGTCAGACAGAACCAGCCTACGACAGCGCGGTATCCTATCCCACGCTGATTTACGACGGCCCCTTCTCCGACGCGCGGGAGACCGGCACGGCGAAAGCGCTGCCGGACAAGCCCGTGACGCGGGAGGAAGCGCTGTGGATCGCCCGGGATTTTGTTGGCGCGGACCGTGTGATCAGCGTGTCGGACGGCCCGGAAATGGGCGGGGCCATTCCCTGCTGGGGTGTGAACCTGCGCCTGCAGGACATCACGCTGTACGCGGCTGTGACAAAGCAGGGCGGACAGATACTGCTTCTGACGCCGGACAGCGCCGATTTCAGCCAGAATAAAAGCGTGGAGGAATGCCGTGAAAACGCCCTGCAGTTCCTGGCGAATCATGGATACGAGCATATGCGGCCCACATATTTCCAGGTATATCAGGGCGTTGCGGTGGTTTCCTTTGCCGCTACGCAGGGCGAAACCCTGCTCTACCCTGATCTCATCAAGGTGCAGTGCCGCCTGGACACCGCGCAGGTGGTGGGCTGGGAGGCGCGGAATTACCTAATGAACCATTCCGCGCGCGGCCTGCTGACGCCGGAACTGACAAGGGAGGAAGCGCAAGCCCGTGTCAGCAGCCGACTGAAACCGGACGCCGCCCGCCTCTGCCTCATCCCCACGGACGCGGGGGAAAAGCTTTGCTATGAATTCCAGGGCGAATACGCCGGGCATACCTACCTTTGCTACATCAACGCCGTTACCGGACGGCAGGAAGAACTGCTCAAGGTGGTGGAAGGCGCGGCGGGCCTGGAAGCGGTGTAGAGCATTATAATCTATTCACAGACATAATCACAAGGAAGAAACGAAGCAGGGGGATCTCTGGGGCTGTCCGCCCCAGACCCCGACCAGGGCGGTGACCGCCCTGGACCCGCAACTGGCGAAGTTACATTGTTGGGAATGGCCGACAATCTTCGCCTGTTATTGCTCGCCCAACTAAATCATGAATTATCTGCGGGCGATAAATCGGTCCATCCTGCGTCACTCAACCTTGAAATATCCTTCGGCCCTGGGCTGCCGCCCGGCCTCCGCTAAAAACAATCCACCGGATTGTTTTTC
>JAFWQM010000169.1 GCA_017509065.1 Clostridia bacterium | reverse complement strand
GCGACGATCAGCGAGGAGCAGCCCCGGAAAGCGCTGTCCGGCACACTTTTCAGCCGCATGGATACGGATTTCAGCGAGGAGCAGCCCTGGAAGCAGGCACTTCGGATTTCTTTTCCGGAGAATCCGATTTCCTCCAGCGCCGCGCAGTCCCGGAAGACGCTTTGTCCCAACTCTTTCACGCTTTCGGGAAGATGGATGCATAGCTTGCCGCCAGCATGGCCCGTGCAAAGGGCATACCATGCAGCTTTATGGCCATCTCTTTCCACGTTTCGTAGCTTCCTTCGGTAGTGATGGCCTTAACAAGCCTGTCGCCTTCGTCATCCTTGTTGTCATATACAACTTCCCCATTAACGCGGAACGGATAGAATTCGTTTTTCCCAACCCAGCCCACATGATCGATAGTCCGGAAAATTGGAATACTGTTTACCGCTTCAAAGGCCGCCAAGAACGCGACCAGATCTGCCGCGTTTCCTGAGTTCACAGCAATCCCGGTACTTGCCGATTGTATCAGCTTTCCTTTGTCCATAACCATGTTCCGGGGGAGGATCGTTGTTTTCCATTTGTCGTTCCGATAGAAAGTCAGCTCCAGCTTCTCCATATCAGTTTCGATGTATTCCAGCTTTTTACTGATATAGACGGGAGCAGAAGCCACTTCCACGAGGCGCGGAACTCCTTTGGATGTCTCCACGTGTGATATGCCGGATATGGAAAGGACCCATCCATCAGGGATAGTCAGATGGAACAATTCAGGGATACTGGTTGAACCGCTGAAATCTTCAATGGCTGATGCTTGGTGAGGCTCCTTTTCTTCCACTTCGTGCAGTGACCGCTTCAGATCATTGACACCAATGCCAGCGGCCTGGTATTTCTTTTTTAGCCGGATAAAGTCGGTTGGTTGATGCTTCTGCGCATAAAGTACGAGTTTCAGGTTCTCTTCCTTTAAGGCTTCATCCATCGTGAGCTTTTGGGACAGGAGCCTTTCAATCCTTTCCGGTATGGTCAGAGTGGCAAATGACAGCGGGCAACGCACAGTATGGTCGCCGCAAACACAACCATCCTCCGGACAGGAAAATCCAAGACTCTGTCGAATATAGGAGCAGGAGCGTGGATGCTTCTCCCTGACGGCGCGGTTGAAGCGGTTAGTGGTTTCACCGGAGTCATAGCCTGGATAAGGCTCGCTCCACTCATGAACCTTTTCTGCGCCGTCCGCAGTCAGCGCCACGATGCTGATCATGGAATACCATTCCGGTTCCGACAGAACGGCTGCGTTCTCTATGCAGTAATCAATGAAAGCGCACTTGCCGCGCATACGATCAGCAGAACCCATGGTGTCTATCTCGATGGCCATAGGTTGGGCCGCTGGTTGCTCAGGCGGAGCCTGATAAGCATCAAAAGCAGAGAGCGGGTAGCGGGTGTCATCGGCAATCTCCACCACACAGGGAACCGGTGGTTCATCCTTATGATTCAGAGAGCCGGGTATCCGAAGCATGCGAGTAATGTCCTGAACGAAATCCAGTTTCCATCCACGATCCATGCCCGACTTTTTGATATGATTGCCAAAGCCTGTGGAAATGGAGATGATTCTTTTCCGATCTTCCTCGGAATGAATGACGAAGGGGTGATCAAGGCACCAGATGGCGTGTACTCCGTGACCGGAATTGACAATGATTGTGGGCGGGAGATTCAGATCAGAGAGAAAAGTTTTCACTTCTTCCATGGTGGCGGGCAGCTTCATTTCTTTGTGGGCGTCTCCCTGGATATCAATATCTGCGAAGAAACAAACAACGGAATGAATGAAGCTATAGAAGTATTTGAAAGAAAGAGATATTCTCGAAGCGGAGACCATGTTCTGGAAATGCTTTTTGAACTCAATAGCGGAAGGACAATGGAGTATTTATTCCTCCCCAAATTGAAAATAATGTTTCAGGCTATTAATGAAAAGTATCTCCAAGTCAAGCATTATCAACAGGATTTTGAGTTATTGTGGAGAATCTACCATATGAACAAATACACAGCCTGTTATCAGGTTGAGTTGGCAGCTGCTTCCTTTTCATCCGCCCAGACAATACCGGCGAGGATGAAGTATGCGATACTGGTTACCACACAACTATATTCCGCACTATCGCGATTCATGGAACAGCAAAGGAGATGGTTGCCATGGAAAAGAAATCTCGTCTGATTTTTCATTGCGATTGCAACAACTTCTTTGCTTCCTGCGAAATATTGGAACGGCCGGAGCTTCGAGACGTTCCTATGGCGGTGGCGGGCGACCCGGAAAACCGGCTGGGCGTGGTGGTGGCGAAAAACGAACTGGCGAAAAAGCGCGGCGTGAAAACCACCGACACGGTGTGGCAAGCAAAAAAGAAATGCCCCGGCATCGTTTTCGTTCCGCCAAGACATCATTATTACAAGCAAATTTCCGATCAGGTCAACGCCATCTATCATGACTATACGGATTATGTGGAGCCCGCGTCTATTGACGAATCGTATCTGGACATGACCGGCGCGCCGGAGTTTTATCACCTGTCGCCCCGTGAGTTGGCTGATACTGTCCGGGAGCGGGTGAAACGAGAAATCGGCATCACCATTTCCGTGGGCGTGTCCTTCAATAAGGTGTTCGCCAAAATGGGATCGGACTATAAGAAACCGGACGCCACCACCGTGATCACCGAGGACAATTTCAAAGAAATACTCTGGCCGCTGCCGGTTTCCGATCTGCTGTTCGCGGGCCGGGCGTCGGTGGAAACGCTGAACAAGAAATCCATCCGCACCATTGGTGATCTGGCCGTGCAGCCCAAGGAGAGGATTCAGGCGCTGCTGGGCAAGGGCGGCGAATCGCTGTGGCAGTACGCCAACGGCCTGGACACGGAGAGGGTACGAAAATGGGGAGAAAAGCCGGAGATCAAATCCGTCAGCCGGGGTATGACCTTCAAGCGTGATCTGGTGGCGAAGGAAGAAATCATGACCGGCGTTTCCGTGCTGGTGGATGAAATCGCGGCCAGCCTGCGCCGCCATCAACTGAAAGGCTCCGTCATTTCCGTGCAGATCAAATCCCCTGATCTGCGGGTGATTTCCCGGCAAACATCCCTGAACCACGCCACCTATTTGCAGCATGAGATTCAGCAGGTCGCCATGGACTTGATCGAAACCAATTGGAGCATCGGAGAAAACGCGCCCATCCGCGCCCTCACCGTGGGCGTTACAAAGCTGATTCCAGCAGAAGAACAAGCGGAGCAAGTCAGCTTGTTCGACTTGATGGGCGGCGACCAGCAAAAGAAAAAGCGGGAGAAGCAGGATAAGCTGGAAGCGGCGGTGTATGCCTTGCGGCAGAAAATGGGCGGCGATACCATCACCCTGGGCTTTCAGAAAAACGATGATATTGGGATTAACAGAAAAACGTGAGGAGGATAAAACCATGCTGGAGATCGGAACCAAAGCCCCGGATTTTACCCTACCCGATCAGAATGGGGAGAGTCGCTCCCTGTCTGATTATCGGGGAAAGAAAGTGATCCTGTACTTCTATTCCAAGGATATGACCTCCGGTTGCACCAAACAAGCCTGCGGCTTCGGAGAACTATATCCGCAATTCAAAGAAAAGAACGCCGTGATCCTGGGTGTAAGCAAGGATACAACGGCGTCTCACAAGAAGTTTGAAGAAAAGTACGGCCTGCCCTTTACGCTGCTTTCCGATGTGGAAAAGACCGTCATCATGGCTTATGACGTATGGAAAGAGAAGATACTGTACAGCAAAGTGTCCATGGGCGTTGTCCGCACCACCTATCTAATCGATGAAAACGGCGTCATCGTCAGTGCCCACGAAAAAGTGAACGCGTCGGACAACTCCGCCCAAATGTTGAAAGAATTGGATGCTTGACATGTACTATGGCTGAGATGGTGATAGCGGACGGTCTTGTGTCGCCTGTCCGCCCTGTATATCTTGCGGCGCTGACGCGCGATTCATATCCTTCTCGGCTCCCGCGGCTGGCAAGTGCTTCGGAACCGTCTGCTCTATCCTTTGCTCCTCAGGAGAAGCTGAAATTGAAGCAGGGCGTGTTTCTTCTCCCTGTTGAGGCTGGGATTCCATCGGAGGCGCTTGCGTCAGAATTGCTACCTCCTTTGCGGCAGGTTCCGGAGCGGCAGCGCCCTGTGGATTATCCGGAAGCTTTGCCTCCGTTGAGTCCGCGGCCGGCGCAGGCTCTGAAGAAATGGGGGCATGGCTTTCAGGATTCACGGCAGGCGCGGGATCTGAAGGCAGAGCAGCTTCCTGCTGCCCGGCAGGGTCTTCCTGACGCGGCGACATGGAATCATCAGGAGGCAATCCCTGCTCATTTTCTTTCCATGCTTCACCGCCTTGAGAAAGAGGAGCCTGGACAGGCGGGTCTTGATTCGCAGGCGTCATGGCAAGGGATTCCTGACCTTCAGGAGCAGTCCCATCATTTTTCGGTGCGGGTTGTGTAAATCCTTCCGGCTGCGCGGGCGGATTTTCCTGCTCCATTTCACGGGGTAAATCGTTGGGCCTGCCCCTGTCCTGCCAGGGAGTTTTCTCCAGGACCATCTCCATTTCGGACGCGCCACCGGCTTCCGTAACAGTTTTTTCCACCTGGCTTCCATCGCCGAAACGGGGAGAGATTTCTACGAGAACAGGCGTCTCTTCCTTGTTTAACTGCTGTAAAGCGGACAAGGTACGCTCCATGGTTCCTTCCAGGGATTCATAGGGCATAACGGCCACCTGCTCCAGGATGGCCTGGCCTTCTTCCGTATCCGCGTCCGCTGAAAGCACCTCGTTCCGGGCGTTCAGGCAGTACTGCACACTGGTTTCTCCCAGCGCGACACTGATATAAGTCCAGGGCAGATACTTTGTTCCGGCGATCACGGAGGAAGTGAGCAGGAGAACCAGACAGGCAGCGATCGTGAGGCTTCGGCGAAGAATTGCCGACCCTGTCTTTCTGCACTTCCAGGCGATCCTCTCGCCCGCATAGTATCCCTGATTGGGGATGACCTCGTAAATACCGCCCTTTGCCAGAATCACAGCCTTTCTGTTTCTGACAGCCAGCACCACTGCGTTCGTTTCCATCACGCTTCCTCCTTTCCCACAAAGTATCCCTGCAAACCGGGAAAGTTCCCGGCTTCGATTTCCACGGACGTAATAATGTATTTCCTGAACTGCTCCAGCAGCTTCCGGGCGATGGGGACGCCCGTTTCCATTTCCGCCGCGGGCAGCTTCAGGGTTCTGCGCAGCCTGTTCAGCAGTTCGGCGATCCTGTAGACGAACCGTGCCGCTTTCAGGCAGACGCCCCGGGTCTTTCTCGCCTTGGGGCAGCATTTTGGCAGGTCAAAGAAGTTGATGTTGTATCGCTTGAGCAGTTCCGCCAGTTCGTCGATTTCATCCGCTAACGCTGTATCGGGAATCTCCTGTATCAACGACCGTTCCACGGCACGCTGAATGCCGATGATTTCCGTGTCCACGTCCCCGCCGAATACCGCGGGTTCCGCCAGCAGTTCCCTCTCCCGCGTCCTGACAGACCGGGCATAGTCGATCAGGCGGTGCCGGATGACCACGGAGGCGTAGGCTTGCAGCGTTCCCTTTTGCGGGTCATGACTTTTGAGGGCCTCCCAGAAGGCGGAAAGCGCCACGCTCCATTCATCATCCGATTTGGTGATGGGCCGGCCTGTTGCGATGCGGGCGGTGCGCAAAATGAAAAACTCGTTTTGATACAGCAGTTCTTCCTCTTCCAGTCGGGTCATGGGCTTTCCTCCTTCTGTATTTTTACGCAAATGGGCGGGAGGCCGTGCGGTCTCCCGTTTCCCTTACCCGGTCATTACTTCGTCACGGCTACGCCGTTCACATACAGGGTGTATCCGTTCAGGTTAACGTTATTCAAGTCGCCGGTGAAGGAGGTCACATAGCTGTCGCCGGTCAGCGTCCAGGTGGAATCCGCGTCCAGATTGACGGAAACGGTGGATACGCTGTCGGTGAGGATGGAACCGGTAATGTCCTGGTCAATCAGGTTGAGCGTCACATTGCCGCCATTGGAGCCGCTCTTGCCCCAGGAATCCGCGGAAGCGTCCAGGAAAACGCTGCTGTCATTGGCATAGGTGAAGTCCACGTTCTCCAGGGTAATGGTAGTGGTGGTATTGGTCACATGGAACATAGCCCCGGTTTCAGCGGTCATGCTGCCGTCCGTCATGGTGAAGGAGGACGCGCCTTCGCTGGCGTCGCCAGACATGCTTTGATAGATCAGCACGTTGGTGCTCACGGTGGACTGGCCGTTGAGCTTGGTGTTGCTGCCGGTAATATCCACATTGTTCAGGGTGACCGTGTTGCCGCCTTCAATGACCACCGCTTCGGAGGTGGTGGCGCTGAGGGTCGCGTCGGACACGGTGATGTCGGCGGTAGAGTAAATGGCGGGTGAACCGACGCCGGTGGTATCGTAGCTGCCGCCAGTCACGGTGACGGTACCGCCGCCCCTGTCAGAGCGGATGGCAGCGGAGGAATTGCCGGAGGTGGCAACGGTCACATTGGTCGCGTTCAGGGTCGCGCCGCCGGTAGTCATCAGACCGCCGGAATTGTTGCCGCTGGTGGTGATGGTGGTGTCGGACACGTTGACGGTGGTGCCGCTGCCGTAGCTGAATACGCCGTTGGCGTGCCCGCCGTCCGAGGTGATTTCAGCGTCCTCAATGGTCAGGGTCGCGCCGTTCGCCGCGAGCACGGTGGCGTTCACGCCGTAGAAATCCGCGTCATCGCCGTCGGCGGAGCCGGTCTTGGATACCGTCGCGTTGGAGATTGTAACGGAATCGCCGGAAACCAGCACAGCGTTTTCACTATTCGCGGTAGAAGTGTAGGTAGCGTCGCTGCTGTCCGAAGTCACCGTGGAAGCCGCGCTGTAGGAAACATTGGCACTGCCGTTCATCCCGCCAGGCATACCAGGCGCGTTTCCGGGCATCTGCTGGCCGTTGGCTGCGTTCTGGCCGTTCATATCAGGCGGAGGCATCTGCTGGCCGTTGGCTGCGTTCTGATTGTTCATGTCTGGCGGGGTCATCTGCTGGCCGTTGGCCGCGTTCTGATTATTCACATTGGGCGGGGGTATCTGCTGGCCGCCAGGAACGATTTGCTCGGTCATACCAGTGAACTGCTGATTCTGATTACCCTGTACCTGTTGACCGGGCATGGCAGGAGGCGTCTGCTGATTCTGGCTGCCCTGCTCCTGCTGACCGGGCATGGCAGGAGGCATCTGCTGGTTCTGGCTGTCCTGTTCCTGCTGGGCAGGTATAGCGGGAGGTGTCTGCTGATTCTGGCTACCCTGCTCCTGCTGACCGGGCATGGCAGGAGGCACCTGCTGGTTCTGGTTCCCCTGTATCTGATTGTCAGGCATGGCGGGAGGCACCTGCTGATTCTGGCTACCCTGCTCCTGCTGACCGGGCATGGCGGGAGGCACTTGCTGGTTCTGGCTGTCGTGTTCCTTCTGGGTAGGTATAGCGGGAGGCGTCTGCTGATTCTGGCTGCCCTGCTCCTGCTGACCGGGCATGGCAGGAGGCACCTGCTGGTTCTGGCTGCCTTGTACCTGCTGGGTTTGGGCAGGCTGCGTCGGCTGGGTCACAGCGTCCACATTTTCCACTTCCGCAATCGCGGCCGTACCGATCATACTTGCGCACAGCCCGATCGCAATTACTTTACTCCACTTCTTCATTTTCAATCTTCCTTTCTTGTTTTGTGAGGGCTTTTTCCCTTCACCCTATATAGCGTAAGGTTGCTTTAGAAAAAAGGGGGTCAGGACGAAACTTTTTGGAAGGATCTTCGCCTTTTCAGATCGTCCTGTCAGGCTGGGTTACTCTCAACCCGCAATCCTTATTATTTACATGAAACTTAAAGAAAACTGAAAGATTTCAGACTTCCCTGAAAAAAACGCCGCCGAAATTGGCAGCGCCAGGTTGGAATGGATTGGTATTATTTGATTCCGGCCAAAGCTGTACCGTTGACATATAATTGATAACCGTTCCCGATCACATTTCCAAGATCGCCTTCAAACGCAGTGATGTAACTGTCTGCCGTCAGTGTCCAGGCGCTTTCTTCATCCAGCGCCACAGTCACTTTTCCCGCCGCACAATTTTCGTTGATTGCGCCGGTAAAGGACGAATCCTTGAGGGTGAGGGCCAGGGACGATATGCTATCCACGGTAATCGCGCCGTTCAGGGTCTGACCCTCCACGTTCAGCACACAGTCTCCGCCGTTGCGCCCTTCCTTGCCCCAGCGTCCAGAAGATACGATCAGCAGTGTGTTATCGTCAGACAGATTCAGCACGGCATTTTGCAGATTGATCACGCTGTCCGTATTGGTGCAGTAGAACATTGCTCCGCTGTGGCAGGTCATCTCCCCGCCTGTCATGGTGAACACGCTGGTGCCCACGCTGGCGTCGCCGGAAGCGCTTTGGTACAGCAGCACGTTGGCTCTGACGCTGCCCTCCTTGGAGGACTGGTCGTTGCCCTCAAGGATGACATTTTCCAGCGTGACGGTGTTTTTCCCTTCGATGATCACGGCGCGGGACTGTTCGGAAACACAGACGGCGTTCTTTACCGCAATATCAGCTGTACTGTAAATGGCGGGGCAGCCGTTCTTACCAGTGGAGGTATAAGTGCCTCCGTCCAATATCATCGTCCCGCCACCCCGGTCGGAACGAATGGCGGCTTTGCTGGCGCTCTTTACGGTCAGATTGCTGCCGATGAGCGTACCGCCGCCAGCCACCTGCACGCCGCCCGCGCCGCCGCCTGTTACAGTCACTTCACAGTCGGTGATATAGACCGTGCCGTAGTCGTAAGCGAAAACGCCGGTGGCGTTCTGGGCGTTGGCCTCGATCACTGAATCAGAAATGGTCAGCACAGCATGGTCATATACCCGGACCGCGGAATTGACGCCCCGGAAGCTGGCCGCGTCGGCGCTGGAAGCGTTTCCGCCCGTTTTCAATACCGTTACGCCCGTCAGCGTTACCTGTTCGTTGCCGGATACGTCCAAGGCGCTTTCGTCGTCGCCTTCGGCGGTATAAACCGCTGTTTCCGCAAATGCGGAGACGGTCACAGTAAGGCACAACATAAGAATGAGAAGCGTTTTCCACATTTTTAATCTCCCCCTTTCATTTGGGATGCTTGCGGTTCAAGGGCGTCTTTTCTCAGCCTCTTGACGTCTTCTATTATTCAGATAAACCTTTAATGATCCTTAAAAGCGCGGTTGGGTGAGATTGAAGAATACATCGCTTTCAAGGCAATTCTGTGTGAGTTTGCTTTGAAGGTGAGGATCTATTTTTTAGTTAGAAAGTGTTTGTTCTGCTTGTGCCGCCGCGTCTATGGTTTCCACTGTAGGCGCATGAGGATAATTGGTAGTGACGAGCAGGGGCAAGCTTTGCATATATTCGTGCATGGCCTCGGTCACTCGCTTGCTGTTGGCAACAGCCTCTAGGTTTCAGGCTTATTTATTGATATGTTTTTCCCACTGGTTCTGTCTGTGCTTTGTATGCCTATCCGCGCATGGTATAGATTTTTCGTATTTTGTATGGTAAAATAATAATGACCACGAAACGGAACTAAAACAACAGGCCCATTTTCGAGGTGCCAGAATCATTTTATAATAGGCTGTAAGTGCTGATAAAATGAAGAAGAAAAAAGTCTTAACATTCTTTTCAATTTTCCGAAAGGAACGTTTAAACACAGGAGGAATATTGGATTGTTTGATGTGATTTGCACAGGAATGGCGTTGGTGGATTCCATCATCCGGGGCTTTGACCCAAATCCGATTTCCGCCTCGGGCTATATTGCCGCTTCCGGCTCACTGAACGTGGGCGGGGAGGCAGTCAACGAAGCGATAGCCGCCGCGAAGTTGGGCCTGAAAACAGGGATCGTCTGCGCTTTGGGCGAGGACGAAGCGGGCGATATGATCCGTAACGTCCTGCGACGAAACGGCGTGAGCATCGTTCATGCCGCGGAAGGAATCAGTACGCCGGTCACAACGATGTTTATTCATGCGGACGGCACAAGGAAATCCATCACCAATGAAGCGCACAGGTACAACTTCCGCCCGGAGAATCATCCTGAAGCGTTCACGGATGCCAGGGTTTTGATGCTCGGTTCCCTGTTCCGGGCGCCTTTTGACGATCCCGCAATTATTCATTCTGTGCTAATGGCCGCGAAATCTGCGGGACAACTGGTGATCGCCGATACCAAGCTGCCGAACTTTCGGCGTCTTACGATGCATGACCTGCAAGATTCCCTTCCGTTGATTGACTATTTAACGCCAAACGAAGATGAAGCCCGGTATTACACCGGGAAAGCAGATCCGGAAACCACGGCTGAATCGCTGCTTTCCTGGGGCGTTCAAAATGTGATCATCAAGCTCGGCGCAAAAGGCTGCCTCATGATGACGCCGGAGAAAACCATCCGATTGCCTGGATATGCGATCAACGCAGTGGATACGACAGGCGCGGGAGATAATTTCGCAGCAGGCTTTGCCTCGGAGATTCTTCGTGGAAAGACAGCGGAGGAGGCGCTCCGCTTTGCCAATGCCTGCGGCGCGATCTGCACGACGGCGGTAGGCGCAGGGACGGCTTTACAAAACTGGGAACAAGTACTTCGGTTTATAGAAAGAATGCAGTGATATACTTCATCGGACAATAAAAAGGGAGGGTACACCATGAATGAAAACATCTTCAAGCGAAACGAACTTCTGGCGCAGAAAGTTATCAAGGGGCTTCAATCCCGCAACATGACCGGGTACTACGCGGCCTCCAAGGAAGAAGCGCTGAGGTTGGCCCTGTCGCTGATCCCGGAAGAAAGCACCGTTACCATGGGCGGGGGCATGAGCGTCCATGAAATCGGGCTGCTGGACGCGCTGAAAAACGGCAAATACAATTTCATTGACCGGGACGCCAGCGAAGATAAACGGGCGGCCATGCTGCTGGCTTACGACGCGGACGTGTTTCTCTCCAGCGCCAATGCCATCACGGAAGACGGGATCATGGTCAATATCGACGGGAACTCCAACCGTGTGTCCGCTATTGCTCAGGGGCCGAAAAAGGTGATCTTCATCGTGGGCATGAATAAAGTCTGCAACGATGTGGACGAGGCCATGAAGCGGGCCAGAAATGTGGCTGCTCCGATCAACGCTCAGCGTTTCGGTTTATCCACTCCATGCGTGAAGACAGGCGCATGTATGGACTGCAAATCCCCGGACACCATTTGCTGCCAGTTTTTGATCACACGATATTCCCGGCACAAGGACAGGATTCATGTGATCCTGGTTAATGATTCTTTGGGATTTTAAGCATCCTATAGCAGACTGCGGTAGATGATCGACAATGCGCATCTTTATTGCTTTACAACCAACGCTCATGTTTCAGGATACTCTGGCGTCGTTGCAGGATCAACTGCGGGCTGCCGGGGTGACAGGGCGATACCTGACGCCCTCCAATCTGCATATGACGCTGGCGTTCATCGGGATGTGGCCGGAGGACATTACGAAGCTTCTGCCGTTGGTTCAGTCACCTTTTCCAGTCACGCTGTCGCACCTGGGGATCTTCCCCAAAGCCAAGGTGCTGTGGGCCGGTGTGGAACCCTCCAAAGCGCTGAACAGCCTGGCCTGCCAGGTTCGGCAAGCACTGACCGAGGCAGAAATCCCATTTGACCGACAGGATTTCAATCCGCACATCACACTGGTAAGGAAGCCCACTATTTCGGACAACTTGAATCTCTCGGAAATCCACGTGCCGCAGGCAACGATGATCGTAGAGGATGTATGTCTTTACCGATCCGATCACGGTGAGTATGCTCCACGCCCCATCTGACGGAAGACCAAATAAAAACGGCTTTCCTGGTCGCCGTGAACGGGGTGCTCAATGGGAGGAAGAAAGCCATTGCCGCCTTTGAAGCCGCAAAGAGCACTATCTTCGACACCACAGCCTTGGAAATTGAACTGGCTTCCCTGGAAACAGAGATGCAGGTCATTTCTGAAAAGATGCAGGCTCTTATCAGGGAAAACGCAACGGTCGCCCTTGACCAGGAAGAATACCAGAAAAAGTTCCAAGCCATGAGCGACCGCTTTGATCAGGCGAAGGCGAAAAAGACAGAGACGGAAAAACAGATCAGCGATAAAAAGGCGCGGTTGGGTGAGATAGAAGAATACATGCGGTTGCTGAAGAAACAGGACGGGAGGGTGGAAGAATTCAACCCTGAACTCTGGTGTGGTCTGTTGGATTATGTGACTGTTGGGAAAAAGATGGTATTCACATTCCGGGATGGGACGGAGGTGGAGGTGTAAAAAAGAGGCTTACGAAATAATGAGCTCCTCGCTTTCAAAGTTGCTTTACGTTGAAGCGCTTTGAAGGTGAGGAGCATTTTTTAGTTAGAAAGTGTTTGTTCTGCCTGTGCCGCTGCGTCCACGGTTTCCACTGTAGGCGCATTGGGATAATCGGTAGTGACGGGCAGGGGCAGGTTTTGCATGTATTCGTGCATGGCTTCGGCCACCCGCTTGCTGTTGGCAACGGCCTCTACTACGGTGCGGGCTCCGCTGGCGGCGTCGCCTGCAGCAAACACACCGGGGCGGCTGGTATGGCCATCGGCGTCCACGGTGAGCAGACCGCTTTTGCTGGTGTCGATGTCCTTGGTGGTGGTGATCAGATTGCTTTCCGCACCTTGGCTCACGGCCACGATCACGCCGGTGCAGGGGTAGAGCTTTTCCGTACCGGGAATTGGGGTGATTTTTCCGTCCTCGCCCACCTGGCTGTCAGCAAAAATCACGCCGTCCTCCCGAATTTCCAGGGTACACTTATTATAGATGAAATCCACGCCCTCCAATTTGGCATAGCTGCTTTCATATTGGCTGGCGGTCAGGGTATCGGTGAGGTTCACGCAGGAAACGTACCGGGCCCCGTGGCGTATGGCGGTGCGGGCGCAGTCCATGGCGCTGTTGCCGGTGCCGATGACCATGATGCGCTCTCCTAACCGGAAGGCGGCGGGACTGGCCAGATAATTGATGGCGTAGGTCACATGGCCTAAACTTTCTCCCCGGATGTTCAGCTTTCGTGGCTTCCACAGGCCCGCGCCTACGAACACGCTCTGATACCCGTCCCGGAACAGGTCGTCGATGGTGATGGCGCTGCCGATGTAGGTGTTGGGCCGGAACTGAATCCCCTTCAATTCCAGGTGGCGGTAAGCCATGTCGTCCAGCACGGAATCGGGCAGACGGAAATCCGGGATGCCATAGCGCATCACGCCGCCGATCTTGTCCCGGCTGTCGAAGATCGTCACCTGATAGCCCTTCCGGGCCAGAATGATGGCTACGGTGATCCCCGCCGGGCCCGCGCCGATGACAGCGGCTTTCCTGCCGTTGGATGGCGCGGGCCCCTTCACCATCTGGTTGGCGTAGGTGGTGGAAATGTAGCTCTCAATGACGGAAAAATGCACCGGCGCTTCCTTGACGCCCCGGACGCAGTGCCCCTCGCACTGCTTTTCATGATTGCACACCAAAGCGCAAACCGTGGTCAGCGGGTTGTTTTCAAACAGCATCCACCCCGCGTCGTTCAGTTTTCCTTCCTTGAGCAGGCGAATGACCGCCGGGATATTGGTGTGAATGGGACAGCCCTCCTGACAGCGGGGCTTTTTGCATTGCAGACAGCGGTTTGCTTCTTCCATCACGTGCAGCGCCATACGATAACCTCCGTTTAGCTGTATATTCCTGAAAAAAGCGGCGAACAGCACCGCGAATCTGCCGATACTGTTCGCCGGGGTATCCTTTATCCGTCGCGTCCTACCGCGACAAGTGTTTTAGTAGCTCAGGCCAAAGCCGGACACATAGTAGTTGCCGTCCGCGTCCTGATAGGCGTAGCTGCCGCCCTTGACATTGGCCAGGATGGCGGGATCGATGTACTGATCCTTGTCATAGCCGGGCACGTCGTTGGGGGAGGCGCAGATTTCAGCCACGGTGCCGTCCGCCAGGGTTTCTTCGTGGAGGGCGATCACGTCGGGGGAAGACACCATGGTCACGGCCAGCTTGCCAGTGGGGTTATATGCGCCGGTGATCACGTCTACCTGGGCCTTCTGGGCGTTGCTCAGGGAAGCGCCGGAGGTGGTGTACTGGGCCAGCAGCGCGTCGCAGTAGGGTTCCAGGTTGGTCAGGATCCAGGGAGAGGTGCAGACGATGGTAGCGACGACCTTGCCGCCGTTGGCGTGGACGGTATCGGCAGCCTTGGCCAGCTTCTTCACGTCTGCCAGCGTGGTTTTTTCGATCTTGTCGCCGGTCTTGTTCTGGGAGGCTACAACACCTTGGCCCCACTGGCCGCTGCCGGACATTTCGCGCTCGTCCACTTCGTAATCTTCCACCAGTTCCAGGATGCCTTCGGCGTCGGTGCCGTTGGTGGAGGTAGTCTGCTTCGGCTCGACATAGAAGTAGGCGACGTCCGCGTCGGCGGCTTTGCTGACGATCTCGAAGCCCTGGGCCTCGAACAGCGCGGTCAGGGCTTCCACGGTGGCGTCGTCTTCGCCGTTACCAGTGAAGGAAGCAATGTAGAGCTTGGTGCCCGCGTTGGGGGCCAGGGGCAGGGCGTTCTCGTGGTTCTTCATGAGCACGACAGCCTTCTGATGCAGGGCATACGCCTGGGCGGAAGCGGTCTCCAGGTTGGTGGCGCGCACTTCGTCGGCCTTGTTGTAGTCCAGGTAGGGGTTGTCGAAGCGGCCCTGTTCAAAGATGGAGATGGCCCGGTTGATGTTGGCGCGATCCAGGTCTTCCTTGGCCAGGATGCCGGTTTCCACAGCTTCGATCACCAGATCGGTGCGCAGGCCGGAGCCAATGGCGTCAGAACCGGCGGCGATGAATCCATTGACGTTCTTTTGTCTTCTCCAGATCAAACATAATTTCTTTTCCGCTGGAAGACACTACGCAGGCGGAGACCCAATAAGCGTCATGGGGAAAATCCGCCCGCAGGGTCAGCGCCATACTATCCACAAAAACCTCTCTGCCAAAGTCCAGCAGACACCAGGCGTCATCACGCGCTCCGATCCCCCAGCTTTCAAAAGGCCATTCCCCGTGGGACGTGTTGAAGCGAAGTCCGTCGATCACATTCCGGGCGGCAAAAACGGACTCATTCCTGGTTTCCACATTGGCGGTGCAATGGGGATAAAAATCGGTATCCCCGCGCAGATCGAGCGGATTGCGGGCCAGGTCGCGGCGCAGCGCCGTTTCGTCCTTTCCCGTGACGCGGGCAGTGATAATGTGCCGTTTCCCGTCAAACAATCCTGGGGCATAAGCAAGGCGGTGTTCTCCAAAAGGAACGCGCCAGGTCATTTCTCCCGTTGGAAGATAGACCTCTCCCTGGAGCATGGAAGCATCCACCGTGATATGTAAATGGGAGCATGCCGGAGCAAAGAACAGGATGCAATCCCCTTCCTGCCACACACGCTCGA
The DNA here is from genome assembly GCA_017509065.1 of Clostridia bacterium. The sequence goes on along the minus strand of JAFWQM010000169.1, from coordinate 19,127 downwards.
GACATAACCCCGCTTCCGATGGATGCCCGATTTCTCCGAGGACCGTATTCTCCCTGTCCACAATCCTGATCTGTACCATGATACGTTTCCTTTCTTCCACCGATTCGGTTTTATGAAATGCTGGTTTATTTATCACGTAAAACGCTGATATCAATTTCACTTGCCCGTGTTGAACGGTTGACATCCCAAATATTCGTGTTGGATAAAGAATCATCAGCTACTACGGGGCCTGGGCTGGAGGTCTCCTGATACAGCGTCTGCATCATACTGTTCCCGGAAACACTGCGATGATCATCGCTGGGAGAATGACCCAGCGTTTTTTTGTAAGCCCGGTAGAAACCCGCGTAATCACCGAATCCGGCGGCGCTTCCCGCCTGAGCAGCCGGAATACCGTTCAGCAATAATTGCTGCGCGTAGCTGATGCGCCTTTTCGTGACATAATCCATTGTCGACATTTCCATCTGTTGATGGAATAATTGGTTCAGCTTCCCTTTTGAGAGATGAAAGCGAACGCTCAGATCATCCAGTGTCAGTTTTTGCGTCAGGTTTTGATGAATATAGCTCAGGATTGGCGCCAGTTCATTTTTCCCTTTGTGATAAGGCTGAACGCCGACGATCCTTCTTCCTTCATATACATGAAGCAAATACCGGGCCAGAATCGTTTCCGTGACTGCCCCTGCCATAGCGTCCCGCAACGGTTCAGGGAACTGTATCAACTTTTCATATTCCTGCATCAAAGGCAGGATATCCAGTTTTTCAGCATCCTGAAGAATATAGGGATGGGTTTCCGCTCCGCTGCGGATTGTTTCCTCTGTGGGCAAATTTCCCATCAACACGTCCCGGCGTTTGGGAGCAATCAGTTCCTCTGTAAAATGGGCCGTATACCGTTCATAAGGATTACTGTTTGCTACGCGAAGGCCGTGAAAAACATCGGGGACAAAAATGATGAACGTATGCGGGAGCAGGGCATATTCAGTTCCGTCATACAGGATATGAACGTCTCCGCCCACAAAATAATAAAGCTCATAAAACGCATGGCTGTGTATGAGATAGTTTTCGGAAGCAACATGGCTGATGTTGTGCGCCATATGATAGGCAGGACCGATGATTTCACGATACACAAGTCATACCCCCTTTCGGTTAGTTATTGTAATTGTATCACATTCAGCTATTTATGGCAACTGTATATTGCAAATAATTTTCCACATACCAACAGTAATGGACAAATACAAGAAAAACGCTCCTGATAATCACATTCAAAAAAGAAATCATGAATTATTCGCAATGATTTATAATAGATTAACAATGGACGAAATGATTTTCCAGTGCTATGATGCCTTTGAAAGCTGATAGACCTCATGTCAATACGGAGTGGGGAGGCAAAAAAATGGCATCCGATCAGATCACATGTTTTCAGGATCAAGTCTGGCTAAAGGATGTCTCCGAGAAGCTGGATCAAAAGATGCGGTTCATCCTACGGAAGGCCCAAGGCGTGAATTATATTCCTTATTCTACTGTGAACGGTGAATTCAAGCCTACGGACATCAACTGGTGGACGAACGGTTTTTGGCCCGCCGCCATGTGGCAGATGTACCTGATGACGAATGGTGATGCCTACCGTGAAGAAGCGGTTCGCACGGAAGCTATACTGGATCAGGCGCTGCGAAATTTTAAGAAGCTCGATCACGATATGGGATTTCTGTGGCTGATCCATTCCGGTGTGCGGTATCGCCTGGAGGGAAATGCGGACAGCTTTGACCGGCTTCTGTTTACCGCCAATATGCTGGCGGGAAGATATAACCCCCATGGTTTCATCCGCGCCTGGAATAACTGGGATCAAACAGCGCGGCGTGAGGGATGGGCCATCATTGACTGCATGATGAACCTGCCGCTGCTGTACTGGGCCAGCCGCGCAACGGGCGATCCGCGCTTTAAACTGATTGCCATGTCCCACGCCGATACAACCATGAAGTATTTCGTGCGGGAGGACGGCAGCTGCAACCACATCGTGGTCTTTGACCCGAAAACGGGCGAATATCTGGATAATCCCGGCGGGCAAGGGTATGCCAGCGGTTCCAGCTGGAGCCGGGGCCAGGCCTGGGCGCTGTACGGGTTTACGCTGAGCTATATGCAATCCGGGAAAGCAGCTTATTTGGAAACAGCCAGGCGTGTGGCCCACTATTTTATCAGCCAGGTTGAGGGTGACTGGCTGCCCCGGTGCGATTTCCGCCAGCCCGCCGAACCCATTCTCTATGACGATGCTGCGGGAAACATCGCCGCCTGCGGTTTGATGGAATTGGCAAAGCTCGTTTCCGGCATCGAGGCGGAAAGCTGTTTCCGGGCGGCGTTCAATCTGCTGAAAGCCATGGAACAGCGGCATGCGGACTGGTCGGAAAACGTTCCCGCCATCTTCACAAAATGTACCTCCGCTTATCACGATCTGCCAGGCCGCCACATCACAATGGATTACGCGGACTATTTCTTTATCGAAGCGGTAAACAAGCTTCGCGGAGAGAAACTGCTGTTTTGGTATCCTGATCAAAAAGACTGAAAGAGGCTGACTTACATGACGACCCGTCAGGAATGGCTGAATGCGCTGCTGAAGATCGTTTCGCCCGTGCTGAACGCCCTTGCGGATGGAAAACTGAAAGCTGCGCTGCCGCACGAATTTCATCCTGATCGCGCTTCATTCGCCCCGCTGGAAGCCTTTGGCCGCAGTATGCTGGGCCTTGCTCCCTGGCTGGAGGCGGATGAAAACGCCTTGGACGCGGAAGAACGCGCCCTGCAAAAAGCATGGCGGGAAAAAGCCCTCGTTTGCTTAGACAGGGCCACCGATCCCACTTCTCCGGACTTCATGCTGTTTGACCGGGGCGGCCAGCCTTTGGTGGACACTGCATTTCTCGCCCATGCCGTTGTTCGCGCGCCGAAAGCGCTGGCAGCCCGCCTGGACAGCCGGGTGAAAAAGCAGCTGGCCGACGCCTTCCGCGCTTCCCGCGCCATCGCAGCCTATGACAGCAACTGGCTGTTCTTTACTTCCATGGTGGAAGCCGGACTATATGTGCTGGGCGAGGAATACGATTCCATGCGATTGCTTTCTGCCCTGCGCCGCTTCCAATCCTGGTACCTGGGCGACGGGGTGTACGGCGACGGCCCTGAATTCCATTGGGATTACTACAACAGCTTCGTGATCCAGCCCATGTATGTGGATCTTGTGAATCTGATGCGCGGCGAATACCCGGAGATCGAAGCCATGCGGGAGACGGTGAACCGGCGCGCCGCCCGATATGCCTCTGAATTGGAACGGATGATCGGGCCGGAGGGGAGCTATCCTATCATCGGCCGCTCCATCTGCTACCGTTTCGGCGCGTTCCAGATGCTTTCCCAGGCCGCGCTGGAGCATATGCTGGAACCTCATTTGATTCCCGCCGGGGTGCGATGCGGATTGACAGCAGTGATCCGCCGGGTGATGGAAACGGTGTCCATGTTTGACGAAAACGGCTTCCTGCTGCCTGGTGTAGTCGGCTGCCAGCCTGAACTGGCCGAACCATACATCAACATTGGTTCTCTGTACTTATGCAGCGCCGTGTTCCTGCCCCTGGGCCTTGCGCCGGGCGATCCTTTCTGGTCGGGCCCGGACGAAGCCTGGACAGGCAAAAAAGTCTGGAGAGGCGATCATATCACCATTGATCACGCTTTGACCTGAATCCATTTGGATGCTTTCCGGCAGTGATCCGGAAATCAGATAGAGCCGGGAAACCGGCAGAATAAAAAAGGAGGTTGTCCCATGAAAAACCGCGCTTGTTTCCTGTCGATGCTGCTTGCTCTGGTGATGGTTCTGTCCCTTTTCGCCAGCGCTGCCGCAGAAGAACGTCCCACCCTGAAAGTCGCCCTGACCACAAGCTCTATGGTAACGGATTACGAAGACAACTACTTCACCAACTATCTGGAGGATAAACTGGGCATTAACATTGAATTCTATATGCTGCCCGTGGACGCCGCTGACACGCGCACCAAAATCGCCCTGATGGCGACCGGCGGCGAATCCCTGCCCGATGTCTTCGTGGTGGACAATCATCTGTCCGCTGAAATGATCCTGGCTTACGGCCAGGCCGGACTGTTCATGTCCATTGAGGATTATGTAAACGATCCCGCCGCCATGCCCAACTTCAACGCGATCCCTGACGCTGACCGGCAGATTCTCTGCACGGCGCAAACCCAGGCTGACGGGCATATGTACAGCCTGTCTGCCTATGAACCTGAAACCTGGAACTTTACTCCCTTCCGTATGTATATCAACCAGGTCTGGCTGGACGCTGTCGGGAAGACCGTGCCCACCACAACTGCCGAGCTCAAGGACGTGCTGATCGCTTTCCGCGACGGAGATCCCAACGGCAACGGGATCAAGGATGAAATTGGCGTATACGGCCAGGCGTCCGGCGGATATGGCGAAAACGTGACCGCCGCCCTGATCAATTCCTTCATCTACTGGAACAACAACCAGCTCAATGCCGGTTTGGCTCTGAATGAAAGCGACTATGAAACCGTGTATGCTCCTTACACCGCCGACGCTTTCCGGGATGCTCTTCGCTATCTGCATGACCTGTACCAGGAAGGCTTGCTTTCCGCCAGCACTTTCACTGATGACAACACGACCTTCAAGGCTGTGCTCAATCAGGAAACTCCCATCGTAGGCTTCACTTCAGCCGGTTCTCTGTCCAACTGGCCTGCCGCTGTGACAAATAAAAACTTTGCCCAGATGAAGCTGATCGCTCCGCTGACTGGCCCTGACGGCGTGAACTACACTCCCTTCATCGAGCAGTGGCCCGGCCAGGAACTGATGATCTGCGCTTCTACCGACAAGCTGGATCTGTGCCTCAAGTTCGCCGATGAATTCTTCACCTTTGAAACCTCAGCCATTGAGCGTCTGGGCATCGAAGGCGTGGACTGGACCCGCGACCCCGCACAGATGGAAGGCCACACCAATGCTTATGCCCAGGTTGGCCTGACAGACGGCGTGAAGATCCTGATCCTGACCAATTTCTGGGCTGAGAATCAGAACCACACCTGGAGGAATCATGGTCCGCGCTATATGAGCCTGGAGAACTTCCTGACCATCTTCGATTTCTCCTCCGGCAATTACTTTAATCCCGAAGACCCCACCCAGCTGAACGGCAAATGCTATGAAATGTACTATTTCAACAAACCCGAAAAGCTGCTGCCGCCGCTGAAATACACAGAAGAAGACACCGAGATGCTCGTCGATGCCCTGACCACCATTCCTGATTTCGTAAAGCAGGCCATCGCCGAATTCACCACTGGCACCCGCGACATTGAAACCGGCTGGGATCAGTACCTGGCTGAACTGGACAGCATGGGCCTGCAGCAGCTGATCGCTGTAGCCCAGGAAACCTATAACCGGGTGAAATAACATCCATTCTTACCCTGCCGGGCAGCGGTTTCCATTCGCTGTCCGGCAGCGGTTTTCGGAGCGATGCCATTCCGCCATCCCGCTTGGCATTGTAAAAATAATTTGAAGGAGGGTGAACGGATGGCACGCAATCCTATCGCGCCTACGGCCGCCGGACGCGGCAGGCTGGGAAAGCGCATTACTGACCGCTGGCAGCTGTATCTGTTATTGATTCTGCCTCTTACATGGCTGGTGCTGTTCTGCTATGTGCCTATGAGCGGTTTGGTTCTGGCGTTTAAGAAATACAACGCGGGCCTGGGGATCTGGGGCAGTCCATGGGTAGGCCTGCAGAATTTTGAAAAATTTTTTACGTCCTATAAAAGCGGTATGGTCATCCGGAACACGCTGACGCTTTCCCTCTACTCTCTCCTGGTGTCCTTTCCCATTCCCATTATCTTTGCCCTGATGCTCAACGTGCTTCCCGGAAAGAAATACAAGAAAACCATTCAAACGGTGACATACATTCCTTACTTCTTTTCCACCGTCATCATGGTGGGCCTGCTGTTCCAGCTTTTGGATTACCGAATTGGTTTATATGGCGCTTTGTACACCCTTTTCACTGGCGGCACCGCGCCCAACATCCTGGCGATCGGAACCAATTTCAAGCATGTATACGTGTGGAGCGGTGTATGGCAGGCCACGGGATACAACGCCATAATCTATATCGCGGCTTTGACCGCCACGGATATGTCCCTTCACGAAGCCGCCATGATTGACGGAGCCAGCCGTTTCCAGCGCGTGCTGCACATCGATATTCCATCCATATTGCCTACCACCAGTATCATGCTGGTGTTGGCTGTTGGCAATATCATGAACGTAGGCTATGAAAAAGTGCTGCTCATGCAGAACAGCCTGAACATGAATTACAGCGAGATCATTTCCACATACACCTATAAAGTCGGCCTTGCCAGCGGTATCCCCAATTTCTCCCAGGCAACCGCGATTGGCATGTTCAATTCCGTCGTCAACTTTACCCTGCTGATGATTACGAATTTCGCCAGCAAGAAGCTGAACGGCAGCGGGATTTTCTGAGGGGAGGAAGAAAGATGCAGAGATTCAAGGATTACAGTCAGGGAGATAAAGCGTTTGTTATCTTCGTCGGCATTATCCTGACGCTGTTTTTTATCGCCGTTCTCTATCCGTGCGTTTTCGTGATCAGCGCCTCCTTTTCCTCCGGCACGGCAGTGCAGTCGGGCCGCGTGGTGCTGTTCCCGGTGGATTTCAGCCTGGACGGATACAAGACCGTGTTTAACACACCCACCATCTGGACGGGCTACCGGAACTCTATCCTGTATACTGTGGCAGGCACCCTGATCAACTTGTTCATGACCCTGATCGCAGCCTATTGTATGTCCCGCCACGACCTGCCGGGCAGGAATGCTATCATGCTGCTTTTTACATTCACCATGTTCTTTAACGGCGGCCTGATCCCTATGTATATGCAGGTACAGAGCCTTCATTTGCTCAACAGTCCGCTTGCGCTGATGCTGCCAGGCGCGATTAGCGTATACAATATGATCGTGGCCCGAACGTTCTTTATCAACACCATACCGCATGAACTGCTGGAAGCGTCGCAGATTGACGGATGCTCCGATATAAAGTACTTCATCAGCATCGTACTGCCGCTGTCCAAAGCCATCATTGCCGTACTCACGCTGTTTTATGCGGTAGGCCATTGGAACGCTTACTTCAACGCCATGATTTATCTGCATGACAAGAACCTTTATCCATTGACCCTGTTCCTGCGGGAAATCCTAATGTCCAGCCAGATCGACCCTTCCACCGTTTCCGATCCCGAATTGCAGGCGCGGCTGGCTGATATCGCCGCTGTTATCAAATATGCGCTGATCATGGTCAGCGTAGTTCCGGTGCTGCTGATTTATCCCTTTGTTCAAAAGTATTTTGTAACTGGTGTCATGATCGGTTCTGTTAAAGGCTGAGTACAAAGTACTTCTTGCGGCAGACAAAGTGCTCCGATGCCAGGCTGGGTATCCAATAGACATAGACTTGTTTTGCGTGAAAGGTTGATCAAAATGAAAAAGGCGAAAATGATTCTGGATCGGGATTATGAAATCGGCAAAATCGATCCCCGGATCTACGGTTCGTTTATCGAGCACCTGGGGCGGGCGGTATATGGCGGCATCTATGAGCCGGATCATCCCCTGGCCGATGAACTGGGTTTCAGGAAAGACGTAATGGAAAAGGTCCGGCAGTTGGGCGTGCCGGTCGTGCGCTATCCAGGTGGCAATTTTGTTTCCGGGTTCAACTGGGAGGACAGCGTAGGCCCTGTGGATCAGCGCCCCAGGCGGCTCGATCTTGCCTGGGGCACCACGGAAACAAATGAAGTCGGTTTGCATGAATTTGCGTCCTGGGCAAAAAAAGCTGATACGCAGATCATGTATGCTGTGAATTTGGGTACTCGTGGCGCTGACGCCGCCAGGAACGTGGTGGAATACGCAAACCACAAGGGCGGCAGCTATTGGAGCGACTTGCGCATCCGGAACGGCGCGGAAAAACCGTTTGATATCAAGCTTTGGTGCCTGGGCAATGAAATGGACGGCCCCTGGCAGATGTGCCACAAAACGGCCTATGAGTATGGCCGCACTGCCAATGAAGCCGCCAAGATGATGAAATGGGTTGACCCCTCCATTGAGCTGGTTGCGTGCGGTTCCGCCGCTCACGATATGCCAACCTACGGCGCGTGGGAATATGAAATGCTCATGGAGTGCTATGAGAATGTGGACTATGTTTCCCTCCATCGCTACTATGGCAATCCCACCGGCGATACGCCGGGCTTCCTTGCGCGCAGCATGGATTTAGACGACTTTATCAAGGAAGTAACCGCCATCTGCGACGCCGTGGGCGGCAGAAAGCACGCAAAGAAAAAGCTGAACCTGTCCTTTGATGAATGGAACATCTGGTACCATTCCAGCGAGCAGGACAAGGAAGTGCTCAAGGCCGACAAATGGGGACGGGCGCTGCCGCTGCTGGAAGATGTCTATAACTTCGAGGACGCTTTACTGGCCGGAGCGGTGCTGATCACCTTCCTGAAAAATGCGGATCGTGTGAAGGTTGCTTGCCTGGCCCAGCTGGTCAACGTGATTGCTCCCATCATGACCCGAAACGGCGGAGGATGCTGGACGCAGACGATCTTCTATAGTATTTTCCATCCTTTTCAATCACGTCAGGGGTATACAGCTCGTGATCCGTCCAGGGGGTATCCGCCGGACGGTTTTCTCCGGGACGGGTGCGGAAGCTGTCCCCGTGGCACTGCCATTGATTCAGATTGGAAAGCGGCGCGGACCACACCTTCAATTTGTAATCGCAAAAGGCGTCACAGGCCGCCCGGTCGTGGGAGCCATACAAGTACACCCTGTTCCCGAACACCCGGGGCTCGCCGTCCGGAATGTATTCCCACAAGGGCAGAATGGGATTCGGCATCGCTGTTCATTCTTCCGTATCTTTATTGCTCCACAGCGCGTACTATTTCCGCGGCGCGTATGTGAACGTGATTTCCAGCGTGGCGATTTTATCCATGGCAGGAAGGCTTCTGTCCAGAACTGTGGCGGATATGCCGGTCAAATCGCCGTAGAGTACGCGGGCATTGGTTTGATTGATCCCTTTCATGTTCACCCATTCGTTGAACAGATTGGTGCGTGTGCAGCGGCCATCGTCGGAGCAGGTGTAATTCCGGCCTTTGAGTTTCACGGTCTCCCCGTTGATTTTACATTCCGTGATCATGATGCAGTAACCCGGAAAAAGCTGTTCGCCGTTGGAAATGCCGATGGCGCTGAACGCGGTGTTTTCCGCGAAACCCTTCTGGGTGGCAGTGAAATCGAGGGCGACGGTGTAGACGCCTTCACCTGTGATGACAGCGTCGGTGGGCACGATGCCGGGAGAGATGGAATCAGGGTCATACGTGTCCCCCACGCTGTAACTAAGGGCCCAGCTGCCTTCGCTGAACATGATCCAGGCCACGCAGGTATCGTCCGCCACCTGAATGGCGTCCTCCCGCAGTGTGGCAGGAGCAGAGGCGATGGCGTCAGCAATGCCCTGCTTCCCGGCTCCCGCGATTTCAGCGTAATCACGGCCTGTTTCGGAAGCCGCGTTCCGGTTCGCGTAAATGGCGGCCATTTCCTCATCCGCGATTTTGTTTTCACGCCGGATGAAAAAGCCGCTGCAATCCCACAGGCAGGAGGTAAAGTCCAGCGCGTCGCAGCAATCCAGGAACGCCTTGTGGTACGCCGGGGCGTTTTTTTTCATCACGCCGTCGCTGCCGGGAAGCGCGCCGTATTCGCCGATGACCACGCCGTAGCCCTGGGCCACGAATTTGCTCATTTTGCTGAGCGTTCTGTACATTTCATCATAATCCGCGGCCTTGCCCCACAGGGTCGCTCCCGCGGCATTGGCGGCGCCGCAGTAGCTCCAGGGGGCATAGTAATGCACGGAAACCATCAGCTTGTTTATAGCGGTGTCCTCGGGCATTTTGAAGCGGCTGTCGAAGGTTTGGTCTATGCTGGTGCCATAACCTGCGATCAGCAGGAAGCGGTTTGCGTTGTTCCCGCCCGTTGCGCGCACAGTGTCCACAAACGCCTGATTCACCCGGTTAGTCAGGGTGTAACGCTCACCGTCCGGTAAATATGTGAGCACGGAATCCCGCACGTAGCAGGGAGAATTTTCATCGAAACGGTCGCCCAGCTCCTCGTTCGCACTCTCAAATATCAAATAATCGGAATAATCCCGGAAGTATTCGGCGATCTGCCGCCACATGCCCTGGTACGCTTCCATTGCGAATGCGGCGGTGTCCGGGTTCTCAGAACCGAACATGCCCCACCAGCCGCCGTCCCAGTGATCGTTGATGATGACGTACATTTCGGCGTTCCGGGCGTAATTCACGATTTCCCGAACGCGGTTCAGGTAAGCCGGATTGATGGCGTAATCCTTCATTTCAAAGGGCATTTGAGTGGCGTTGGTCATCCAGGCCACGGGGACGCGGATGGTGTCGAACCCCGCCGCTTTCATGCTATACAGCATTTCCTGGGTAGTCACCGGCTGGCCCCATGACGTTTCATACTGTTTGGGCGTCAGCGCGTAATTGCCCCGGGTATTGTCGCAGGCTTCCATGGTATTGCCTAAGTTGATGCCGTTGCCCATAAGACGGGTGGCCTCCACGGCGGTGAGGGCTTCACGAACGCTTCCGTCGTCTCCGTTCATGGTTTCTCCTTCACAAAACGATATTGCACAAGCCATTATCAAAACCAGGATCAGGCAAACTGTTTTTTTCATGGATGTTTTTCCCTTTCTCAAGCTGGAGCAATGAACGTTGTTTTCAAAATGAGCCCCTCCCCGCGAAATGGGAAGGGGCTGAAATGCGTTCCGCCTGTTACTGAACCAATACTGCCTGAGCCTGCTGGGCCGCCCAGCACAGGGCCGCCTGCTCCTCGCACCAGGCTACGCAATCCGCGTAACCGTAAGCGTTGCAGTCTTTGAGCATCTGGTTCAGGTGGAAATTGAATTCGCCGTCATTCTTGGCGTAGATGGCGCGCCAGGAGTAAGTCTTCACGGCGGTCTGGATCTGGCTCCACTTGGTGTCCAGCACCTGATCGCGCTTGGCGGGGGCGTAAGTGCCCTTGTCCAGCATTACCTTGTAGGGGTGGTTTTCCAGGTACTGTTGGGTGGAAGCCGCGCCTGCCCATTCGCACCACGCCTGCTGGATGGGCTTCAGGTCCGCGTTCAGCACGCTGACCCAGCCTTCCTTATCCAGCGTCTCGACCTTTTTGCTGTCAGGGTTCTGCTGGCTGGCGGTCAGGGTGGTGTTGTTGATTTGCAGCGCGCCGTCGTTATAGGTGCCGCTCTGGGGATATTCCTTGCCGGTTCGCGGGCCGATGAGCACGGTTCCGGTCATGTCAAAGGCGGGATCCTGGCTGGTTTTCTGACCCAGCTCAGTGAAATATGCGCCGCCCTCGCCGTCGTAGTCCCAAGTCATGCCTTTGGGGCCGTACCACATGGTCAGGCTGCCTTCGGGGGTAGCCAGGTAATCAATGATCGCCAGGCACAGCTCGGGGTATTCCGCGTCCGCGCCGACGGTCCAGATGCGGTTGCCGCCGGTGAGGGACAGGCCGTAGGAAATGGGGGTGGCTTCCGTGGGCACCATGGTGTACATGTATTTCCCGGCGTCCAGATGCTCGGCGGTGTTGAAGATGGCGGAGCCCGCGTAGTTGAAGATGCTCCAGAAGGTGCCGCCCGCCTTCACCTTTTCACCCATGGTGGAATAGGTCTGGCTGGCGGAGTTGGGATCCAGCAGCCCTTCGCGGAAGAGTTTATTGAAGAATTTCAGGCACTGGATGTACAGGCCGTCTTCTTCCAGGCAGCCCTGGAACTGGCCGTTTTCGGTGTTGATGAGGCCCATTTCAAATTCGTCCCAGCCGAAGTAGGCGGTCGCCAAGGCCTTCACGTACATCACCATGTTGCCGTCCCAGTCGGGCCAGATGGACACGGCGTAGGTCTCGTTGCCATTTTCGTCGGTGGGGCAGAGCTCCTTCATCTGCTTGAACAGGTCGATCATGCCGTCCAGGTCTTTCACCTCGGGGCAACCCAGCTGCTGGTACAGATCCCAGCGAATGTCCCAGGTGTAGAAGAAGTTTTCATGGCTTCCGGCTTTGAGGGCCACGTTATGGCCAAAGCCGTGGATCTTACCGTCGGGGCTCTTGGCGCGGTTGGCTTCCAACGCTATTTGGTAATTTTCCCACAGATAAGGGGCGTATTCCGCCGCCAGGTCATCCTCTTCCCAGTCCAAGAGCAATCCCTGGCTTACAGCGTCCTGGTACTTGTCGCCGTCCGCGCCCCAGACCACGATGTCGCCCAGGTTGCCGCTCTCCATGCGGGTGGCGTAGGTGCCATCGGATTCGGGGATGATGTTGATTTTCACGTTGAACATGTCCAGCAGCAGGTCTGCGCTCCAATGAGCCTGGATGCCGCTGTAGTTCGCCAGCTGGGTGTACACGTTGATGGTGATGGGTTCACCGTCGTACACACCGATCTCTTCCAGCTTGGCGTAGATGTCCTTGTCCTCCGCGGAAGCCAGGCCGGTCAGCCCAGTCAGGGCCAGGATCAGCGCCAGCAGGAACGCCAGGGTCTTTTTCATGGGGATTCCCTCCTTACTTATCGTTTCTCATCCTTAGAGGTTCTTTCCATTTCGTATAAGCAAAAGTTCACACCTTATAGCTTTCTTGGAAGGGGGTCTGGTCGAAACGCCATCGTTATCCTTTGACCGCTCCCAGCATGATGCCCTTAACGAAGTAGCGCTGCATGAAGGGGTAGACCAGCAGGATCGGGATGATGCTGACCATGGATACGGTGTACTGGATGACGCGCTGGTTCAGCATGCTCTGGGCGGCCTGTTCGCTGATGGTGCCGCCCTGGCTCATCATGGCGCCTAAGTTGCTGGACGAATTGAGGTAAATATACAGCCGGTGCTGCAATGTATACAGGTCGGGGCGGTTGTTCATCAAAAGCAAAGAATCCTGGAAGGAGTTCCAGTTGCCTACCGCGCCGAAAATGGCGATGGTGGCCAGGATCGGCACGCTGAGGGGCAGGATGATTTTCAGCCACACCTTCACCGTGGAGGCCCCGTCGATCACGGCGCTTTCCTCCAGGGAGGATGGGATGGACTCGATGTAGGTTTTGACCAATATGATGTTGTATGGAGCCACCATGCCGGGAATGATGTAGGCCAGGAAATTGTCCGTCAGGCCCATCATCAGCATGTTCATGTACCAGGGCACCAGGCCTGCGTTAAAATACATCGTGACCACCAGGAAGCGGTACCAGAAGGAGCGCTTCCACATCTTCTGTTTCGTGACCAGATAGCCCGCCCAGGCGGAGGTGATCACCATCAGCGCGGTACCAAGGATGGTGCGGGCTACTGTGACCAGCACGGAGGAGCCTAAATCCTGCACGTTGCGAAGCGCGGTGTAATTATTCACCTGCACCCCGAACACAGCCTGCCCGGCTTCATTTTTAAGCAGCGGATAGAAGTTCACCCGGCCGCTTGTGACCAAGTCGTTGTCCGACACGGTGTTGATCAGCAGGTAATAGAAGGGGAAGATGCAGATGAACGTGAAAACGCAGAAGAACACGATGACCGCGATATCGAAGATCCAGTCCCCGGCGGTGCGCCGGATATGCTGGGGAGCGTTCTGTTCTTTTTTGCCCATTGCTTTCGCCTCCCCTTATATGATGCTTTCGCCGCGGATGGTCTTGGAAATCCCGTTCGCCGCGAACAGCAGCGTGATGCCGATCAGGGATTTCGAGATGCCAACCACCGTGCTCAGAGAGATCCGGTTCTGCCCGATGCCGATGTTGTACACGTACAGGTCGAGGACTTCGATCACGTCCTTGTTCATGGCGTTGGAGAACACCAGGTACTGCTCCATGCCGTTGGAGAGGATGCCCGCGATGCTCATGAGCAGCATCACCATGTAAGTGGGCGTCAGGCCGGGGATAGTGATGTGCCAGATGCAACGGAAGCGGTTGGCCCCGTCCACTTTGGCGGCCTCATACAATTGCTGGTCAATGCCCGCGATACCGGCGATGTACACGATGGCGCTCCAGCCCACACCCTTCCAGGTGCCCCACAGCAGCATTTTGAGCCACGTGTGGTCGGCGATCTGGAGATAGTTGGTGTTGGCCCCGGCCACGTGCAGGACGTTCGTTAAGAAGCTGTTGATAAAGCCATCGGTGGAGAAGATGCAGATGGCGATGGCGTACACCAGCACCCAGGAAATGAAATTGGGAATGGTGGTGAAGGTCTGCACGAAGCGCTGGAACTTGGTGGAGCGCACCTCCGCCAGCAGCACGGCAAACGCGATGGGCAGCCAGGAGGTGGCGATGCCGAGGCCGCTCATGATGAGCGTGTTGCGCAGCACCCGAACCAGATCCTTCGTGGTGGCGGGATCGGAAAACAGGAAGCTGAACCACTTGAAGCCCACATAGTTGTCCGCGCCGATGCTGCCGCCGGGGGTGTAGTCGAAGAACGCGAAGCGCCAACCCCAGATGGGCAGATAGGCGAAAACGAAGGTGAGCAGGATCACCGGCAGCATCATCAGGAACAGCCGGTATTTTTCGTCCATCTCCATTTTCACCGCGGGGTCGGTTTCCTTCCCTGTGGTGAGGAACGCGGCCAGCCCCGTCAGGAGCAGCAGCCCCGCGAACGCGCAGAACACCCAGAACCCGCCGGGCAGCATCATGCCGATCTTGTCCAGCTTGCCCACTTCCTCGCCGTGGGCCAGCATTTTATCGTAAGCGATACGGATCAGCGCAAGGCCCGCGCCCATGACCGGCGCGCCGATGAGCGGGAACACGAAGCCCCGCCGCCGCATCCTGCGGTTGCCCAGGCTCATGCATCCGCCCACGCCGCAGAGGATCACGCCCATCATCACCACCACGCACGCGATCATCAGCAGCGTGATATCCTGATCCTGGATCCACTGGGAGCGCAGGATGCGGCCCATGCTGTTGGTGATGGTGCCGTAGCTGACGCCGTTGGTGAACAGGCTGGCCGACGCGTTGATTTTTTCGCTGATCCGGCCCGGATTGGCGGGCGGGAAAAACATGGCGATCCCCGCCAGCAGCGCCGATACGCGGAATACCCACAGCGGCAGGCGGCGGCCCAGGGACAGGCTTTCGCCCTGGGCTGCGGGTTGAGAAGCGGACATCACGGGCAGATCACTTCCTCGTTTGGGTTTTAGGGATTAGGGAATAGGGATTAGGGAAACCAAGGTGTCATCCCGACTGCAGCGGAATGGAGGGACCTGGGAGAAACGCAGTCATCCAATCAGATTCCCTTCTCTCAGGTCCCTCGACTCCGTTCCGCTTTCGCTCCTTCGCTCGGGATGACAGTTAGGGGCAGTATCCTAATCCCTTAGTAACTGAACTTCTCAATCATACAGTGTTTTACCAATTACTGACGGTAAAGGTGATGGCCACTGTTTCATTCGCGCCGGGGACAGTCCAGACGATGGACGGCGCGGCGGCTTGGTTGTACACGTCGATAATCTTGATCATGACGTATTCACCGTCGGTGTCGACCTCGGTGTATTCCTGGGTCGCGCCGGAGCCGAACTTCACCTTCACGTTGTCGATGGTCAGGAAGCCGCCCGTCACCAGCTTGCTGGGAATGGTGGTGGAAACAAAGAGCATGTTGTAATCGGCGGTGGTTCCCATGCCCATGTCACCGGTGGTGAAGGACACGGTATATTCGCCGTCGCCCTTGATCTCGGCGTCCACGAAGCTGCCGCCGTAGTCCACCGCGTTGTTGTCAGCGTCCCATCCGGTCAGGCGGCCGAAGAATTCAGCGTTCTCCAGGCCGTAGTTGGCTTCTTCCCAGCTGTTGCGGAACACATAGGTGTCCTTGCCCTGCACACCGATGTAGGCGTTGAAGCCGGCCTGCTTGAGGGCGTCCGCTTCTTCTTGGGTCATGGGCGCTTCATCGTCTTTGGCGATGGGTTTTCCATAGATATAGTTGAAGGTGATTTCCACGGTTTTGACCGCGGCGAAGGCTTCCTTATCCACGATGATGGGGGAAGCGCCTTCCAGGTCGCCGTCGGCGCGGCGGGCGTCCGCGGGGATCTCGCCCACCCATTCGTTGTAGATGTTTTCGCGGGTCTCGATGCCGTTGTCGGAGGAGGTGTAGCCCTTGCCAAGCTCAATGGCCTCGCCGTTCACCTTGATTTCGGTGATGTCGATGAAGTAGCCGTTGAAGGTCTTTTCGCCGTTCACGATGCCAAGGGCGGTGAAGGCCAGGCCCTGGGCTTCCTCGTTGAATTCCAGACCCACGGTGTATTCGCCCGCGCCGGTGATTTCGGCGGTGGTGGCCTTTACGGGATACTCGTTGCCGTCCATCCAGAAGCAGTTGGCCCAGGAACCGTCGGCATACATGATGTAAGCCACGTCGGTGACGGGCAGCAGGGAGAAGTCGATTTCAAAGGATTTGACTGCGGTGAACAGTTCCTTGTCCACGATCACGGGCTTGGCGTCGTCGGTCTTTCCGTCGAAGGAACGGGCGTCCGCGGGCACTTCACCGACCCATTCGTTGTAGATGTTCATGCGGGTTTCCACGCCGTTGTCGGAGGAGGTGTAGCCCTTTTCAAAGGCGATTTCTTCGCCGTTCACGCGCAGCGCGTTGATCTTGATGTAAGCGCCGGGATAGGTCTTTTCGCCGTTCACGATGCCAAGGGCAGTAAAAGCCAGGCCCTGGGCTTCCTCGTTGAATTCCAGACCCACGGTGTAGTCGCCGAAGCCGTCGATCACGGCAGTCTTGGCAGTCACGGGATATTCGTTTCCGTCCATCCAGAAGCAGTTAGCCCAGGAGGCGTCAGCAAACATGATGTAGGCGGTGTCCACGCCGAATTGATGTACCGCGAAGTCGATCTCGAAGGTCTTGACGGCGGCGAACAGCTCCTTGTCCACGATGACGGGTTTTGCATCGTCGGTTTTTCCATCGAAGGACCGGGCGTCCTTGGGCACTTCGGAGACCCATTCGTTGTAGATGTTCATGCGGGTTTCGATGCCGTCGTCGGAAGAAGTATAGCCCTTTTCAAAGGCAATTTCCTCACCGTTCACACGGATGGCTTTCAACTCGATGGTGTAGCCGGGCAGCAAGGTTTCGCCATTCTTGATGCCCAGCGCGGTGAAGGCCAGGCCCTGGGCTTCCTCATTGAATTCCAAGCCTACGGTGTATTCGCCCGCGCCGGTGATTTCGGCGGTTGCCGCTTTCACGGGATATTCATTTCCGTCATACCAGAACTGGTTGGCCCACGCGCCGTCGGCATACATGATGTAAGCCACGGGGGCGGCGGCTTCCTCCGCCAGGGCGGGCACGATGCTCAGGACGCTCGTCATCAGCGCCAGGCACAGAACGATTGCCAGGGATTTTTTCACGGGTAATTCCTCCTTTTTTGTTTGAATAACCGATATATCGCTGCCGCCAACGGCGGGAAGGCGCTTAAATGGACACCGGGGCCTTGCCCAGCGTTTCACCCAATATCAATTCGCCGGGCACGGTAATGCGGCGGGGCTGGTGTTCTTCTGGTTCTTCGATAGCGTCAAGCAGCAGAGAAATCGTTTCCAGAGCCGCCTGCCGGGTATTCTGGCGGTAGGTCGTGAGCTGGGGATGGGTCAATTGGGTCATGAGGATGCCGTCATAACCTACCAGGCTCACATCCTCAGGCACTCGCAGTCCCCGCTTTTTCAGGGATTCCAGCGCGCCGAAGCAGCTGAAATCATCGGGGCAGAGGATGCAGGTAGGAGGAACAGGCAGGTTCAGCAGGCTTTCCACAATACAGGCGCAGTCTTCCGATTGATGGAAATGCCCCGCTTGGACATATTCCGCGGGAACCCGAAGGCCCCGTTCGGCGCAGCCTTTATAGAAGCCGTCCATACGCTCCCTGGTCACGTGGCAGTCTTCTCCGCGGATGTAGGCCACCTGCCTGTGGCCGTTTTCCCACACCGCCTTCACGATCTGTTCCATGCTGCCGCGATTGTCATTGATGACGCTGTTGCAGCCCTCGTATACATAATCGATCAGCACAGTGGGCACGCTGCCCGAGGCCAGCCGCATGACATCGGCGGAGTATACGTCCGCCTGCAGCACCAGAACCCCATCCAGGTTTCGTTGCCGGGCGCGCTCATAGTAGCCGCCCTCTGCGCTGCCGGAGGATCGGCGAAGGAACGTGAGATCGTAGCCATTTTCTTCGGCACATTCCCGCAGGGCAGTGAGCAGGGTGCTGAAATACTCATGGTCAAACCGATTTTCATACAAGATGCCAATACTCCCGGACCGGTTGGTTTTCAGCGTCCGGGCGGCGGCATTGGGAAAATAACCCATTTCACGGGCGGTTTGCAGGATCAGCGCGGCATTCTTTTTGGTCGGATCCGTGCACCCGTTCAAGGCGCGGGAAACCGTTGCAGGGGATACGCCGCAGGTTTTCGCGATATCTTTCAATGTCACCATGCCGCTGTCCCTTCCCCTCATCATACAGAAAATGAAAAAATCGCAATCGTTTGCGATTTCATAATACCTTTACTTAATAAAAAAGTCAAGAGGAAAAACTAAAAAACGAAAACAATTACCTGAACCCATAAAACTCAAAATAAAAAAGGCCCGACTGTCTTGTAGTGTACCGGATTATAAATTTTGTTTCTTACACTCAATGGGTGAATTGTATATAGCGGTTAAAGCCTTTGCGGTACACCAGAAATGAATCCCATAGAACAAATCTGGAAGCAGCTTCGCTCTATGGGATTCAGGAACGAAGTATTCAAAGCACTCAAGAAAGTCGTTGATCGTCTTTGCGATACGATTTGTGATCTCACTAATGATACTACCAACTTTGAAAGGAGGAGCCGAACGTGAACACCAAGGGCATAGAGCAGCCGAACACGGACACGGCAAGCATAAAACAACCGGGCTTAGAGAAAACAATCACCCGCTTGGCCAGTTCCCTACCTTTGGCCCCTACGCTCAAGCGGGTTGCGGCTTACGCCAGGGTTTCCAGCGAAACGGACAGGCTCATGCATTCCCTCTCCGCCCAGATCAGTTACTACAGCGACCTGATCCAAAAGATGCCGGGATGGGCCTACGCGGGCGTGTACGCCGACG
>JAFWQM010000168.1 GCA_017509065.1 Clostridia bacterium | reverse complement strand
GCTACAATTTCCGGTGGCAATGGCGAAGGGGTTCCACCTGTTCCCATACCGAACACAGAAGTTAAGACCTTCAGCGCCGATGGTACTTGGCTGGACACGGCCCGGGAGAGTAGGTCGCCGCCGGATTCCAATAGAGTGGATGTAAATCCACTCCAAATGCCTCAATAGCTCAATGGCAGAGCATTCGGCTGTTAACCGAAGGGTTGTAGGTTCGAGTCCTTCTTGAGGCGCTGAAATCCCGTTCAGAAATGGACGGGATTTTAAGTTTTCAATAGATAAGTGAACATAATAACCAGTGGTTTTTCTATTGATTCACCAACATGCGCAAAAAAAGCAAGCCCTCCCGACTTGCTTTTTTTATTGATGCTGTGAAAAAACAGGTTCAATGCAAATCTTTGTGGGGAAATGTGCTCCCAGCCCATGAGAAAGTCTTTCCCAAAAGAAGGGAAGCAGGTCGAAAAGCTTTTTCCAGTTCCTTTTATGGCTTTCTCGGACGGGGGTGTGGGGGAAACCGCTCTTTGGCCTCCAAAGAGCGGTTTCCCCCACAAACTTTTGCATTGATCCAAAATTATAATTGAAATTTAAGGGTTGTATTTTCGTTTTAGCTTCTCATTAACGGCTGACAGGTTGATAATCATTTGCTGCACATTTCTACTAACCTTTTCCTCTGCTTCCTGGTATTGCTCTTTATTGGAAGCCAACCGTCCAAGTATATTTTGGGTTTCATCAAACAATTGGAAAAGTCTTTCTATTGATTCTTTGACTCCCGCATTATTTATTGATGATGTACTTGATTGCGAGTTAATCTTCTGCTGCATATTTGTATTTATTTTTTGTTCCGCCCTTTTAGCTGTGGGAGTATTCTTGCTTGTATAATTGTTTTGACTCTGTTTTATTGCTAAGGTTTTAGATGATGTGCGTATCGATGTTTGAGCAAATGTCTTTTCTTTTATTGTCTGTTTGGGCTTTTGTATTGAATAGCGTTGACAGTGGCTTGCCCCCCAACATCCACCCCCCGTCACATCACAATGTTTTGACCCTTTATCATAATGTATGCAATGGCTGCGATGACGGCGTGCATCTCCTTCTTTGCGGGTAAACTTTTCCACATGCCATGGCGTTCCCTGCATTTCACCTAATCTTGACATATAATAGTCCTCCGCTGTTTATAGATGTTTTTATATCGTTCATTTTCCATTAATAAGTATATCAGAAAAACAGGACAAGTTCAACCTACAAAATGCTCGAACCAGAGAGAAACGGCTTCCTCATGACAAAGAAGCCGTTTTATGGTGCGTCAGTTTCTGCTAATATTATTCCCAATCGCATTTCTTTGAAACAAGTTCGTCGATTTCCGTGCACACATCTTCAACCATATCCACTATGTAGGATAATGTACTGGATTTGTCTCCGTGTACGACTTCTATTGGAGCTCCTCCATTTTCTCCGCATTCCTTTTCAATTTCCGTATTACAGATGTCTGTCAAGATGTCCTGGATTTTTTCCAACATTACACGGATTGCACGTAAACTTCCGCGATTCATATCATTCATTGTATCCGGCTCCTTTGCGGATAGGGTATCATATTCTTTGCTAAACGGAACTATGACTCATAATATATACTTATCTTGTTTCAAATTCTGTTCCACATTTTTTACACATCCATTGTCCTTTGGATTCTATATATATAGAACTACTTCTTTTTGTATTTGAATTAGCCGCTATTTCTGTACTGCCACATCTTGGACAGCAAATTGTATTGTCAGACATAACTCCTGCTTTTACCATTTTTGGTTTGCCGGTGATACAGATAATTGCACCCGGTAAAAAGATTATTGCAAGGATAAAAGCTCCGGTAAACAGACAAATGATCCCAATAATTAGACCGAACCAACCAAGTATTCTTATTGGAATAAGAGAGCTATCATTTTTTTTCAGTTGCGTATTATAATATTCTTCTCCATAAATTATTGGTTTTGGGACGTCAATTTGTTTTTCTTGAGATAAAGGATTCATATTAAGTGGATTACCACAATGAGGGCATTGATGTGCTCTATCAGAGACTTCCCTTTTACACTCTGGGCAAAGAATAAGTGCCATGAAAGTTACCTCCATTATCTTCAAAATACACTGTAAGTATATTCGACACCACCATTAGAAATCCTTCTTGAAGTATGCTAAAAGTGGAGGATGATTTTGAAATGGTGGACTTTGGAGAACGATTGAAAGTATTGCGACAAGCAAAAGGCCTAACGCAGAAACAGCTTGCTCTGCAATTAGGCATTTCTAAATCGGTTGTCAGTTCTTATGAAAACGGATTCCGATATCCGTCTTTTGATGTGCTTATAAAAATCGCTTCTGTTTTCAGCACCACAACGGATTATCTTCTTGGCGTGGGTCATCGTGAATTACTGGATGTTTCGGGATTATCGAATGAAGATAGACAAATGCTGGTGGGGCTTGTAAACCGCTTGAAAAGATAAATTGGCAAATCACCTTCTTTACTTTTCTTCACAGGGGAAGGCGCTTTCGTTTCTGCCGTATTATTTTGCTGTTAACCGAAGGGTTGTAGGTTCGAGTCCTTCTTGAGGCGCCAGAGAAAAACGCTGATTCCGTAAAGGTTTCAGCGCTTTTTTCTTTGCGTTTCCATATATTTTGGGTTTTGGGACATCATTTTTTTGTTCTTGAGCTATGGGAGGTATATTAAGTGGATTACCACAATGAGGACAATGATGTGCTTTATCAGAGACTTCCCTTTTACATTTTGGGCAAAGAATAAGCGCCATGAAAAATACCTCCATAATCTTTTTGTTCCACAATAAGTATATTATACGCCGCCATAAGAAATCTTTCTTGAAGTATGCTAAAAGTGGAAGGCGATTTTTGAATGGTGGACTTCGGAGAAATTAGGCCTTTCAAAGTCTGGTGTCAGTTTATATGAAAAGTAAAGAACGCGAAAGGGATCGAAAATTGTGCAGATACAGGGCAAACCATTATGATAGACACATAGATGAAAACTATAAAGTGCCAAAGCTGATGAATTTAGCAGAGAAAAAGCAGCAGATAACCATAGTGGCACTGATCGGTTTCCCGGAGCCGTTGGTGCCAAAGTAGAAAGCCGGAGCAGAGCTGACGCTGTCCTGGGGCTTGTACCGCACACGAAACAGCGCGGTGAAGGGATTTTTCATGTCGATTTCACTCCCTGTTTATCAATGGATTTTGTTTCTTGTTTATGCTATATTTGGATTGGGCTTTTTCCCCCAAAAACGTGCGCTGCGGGTGCCGCCGGGAGATCAGCCGCGTATAAACTGATGAGACGGAATAATGAAGAGCCGAAAGCGTTTCAGAAATATAAAGGAGAGAGAAACATGGAGAAAAAAGAACTGAACCTTGAACAACTGGAAAAGGTGACGGGTGGAATAGAAAAAAGGAAGTATGACGAAGACCCGCTGTTCGAAAGACCGGAAGATGCCATCAAGAATAACGGTCCGGACGCGAGGATGGAGGCGGTAGAGGGTCCTGTCCCGGTTCCTGTCCCGGTTCCTGTCCCGGTTCCTGTCCCGGTTCCCGTCCCGGTACCCGTACCGAACCCAAATCCCGAAAAGTTCCGCAGGCTAACATGACGGTAAAAACGTGATACCCGCGCTTAGGCGTCCGGAGAAGGATGACACCCGATCCGGAGGCTCTTCTTTACAACAGGCTGCACAATTAACGAGGAGGAGGGTTTGCTCCTGCAAGTTTATGAAAATCCCCGATCAGGTTAGGGATGCTTTCAAGAGAGCATTCAGAAATTTTAATTGACATCATAGATTTTTTTCGTATAATTAATCAGATTATGATTTGGAAAGCGAGGAATGAACATGGATAAAATGCCCTTGGAAGGCAAAGACCTTAACCACGTAGCAGGAGGTCTACATCTGCGGGAAGATGATGTCAAATGCCCATATTGCGAAATCAAATTACCAAATTCAATGATGCGCAGTCACATTAAGAGTGTTCATCCAGATAAAATAGAAGAGGACGAAGAAGAAGAAGGCACAAAAATGAACATTATGTGGTAAATACCATATTTGACAGGTTTCCCTTGAAAGCGTCTTTCCAGCGGATGGAAACAGAAATCCCCAAAGTGCTTTGTGAGCCAAGGATTCTCTCTCTTCATCTTTCCTTTGCGCTCACGTCTCAATTTCGGGCACGCTTATTCCCATCCGTTTCCTTTCCCTACAAACTTTTGCATTGAACCAAGAAGAATAAAGAATTGCGGGAATTGCGTTTGCGGTTCCCGTTCTTTTTGTTTTGAGCATACGCATTGATTTTCAAGCTTCCGCTGGTATAATAAGCGGCATATCATGGAACGATTTCCGGGAATAGGCTGCGCGTGGAGGAACGCGGCGGGATTTGCGGCGGATGTCTTTGGAATGTGAAAGGATCAGCGTGAATCCCTTCTGTTTTTCTTGACACAGCGCGGCGCTTTCCTTATAATGGGAACTGAAAAAAACTCCATCTGAGCCAGGCTCCGCGTCCCCTCCCGCCGGAAGGGGGAACGCGGGCCCGTTTGGGTGGAAGCGTTGAAAAAGTGAATGGAAAGGGGCGGAACGAATGAACATTCGTCGGTGTTTATCGTGGCTTTTGGCGCTGCTGCTGACGGTTTCCGTGCTGGCGGGCGCGTGGGCAGAGGAAGGAGAATACTTTCTGGAAAAGGAACCGGGCTGCCGCCAGTTGACGCTGTACTGGAATGATCCCGAAGCAGATTACAGCAAGTGCGACGTGTGGATCTGGTTTCCCGGCAAGGATGGCGGCGGTACGCTGTTTTATCCCTGCGATTATGGCGTGAAATGCATGGTGAACGTGCCGGAGGACGTGAGCGAGGTGGGTTTCATCGTGCGGAAGAACTGTTCCGATCCGGGAGCTAAATCCTGGGGCAGCGCCACCAAAGACGTGGAGGAGGACCGGTATGCCGTCATGACCGGGGCGGAGACGAAAATCTATCTGCTGCCCGGCGACGGCATGCAGTATACCAGCTCGGACGGCGGAAAGACTCTGAACGCCATCCGCACCTTCACGCTGGCGGGCATCGTATCGCCCACGGAGATCAAATACTTCATCAGTCCGGCGTGCAGGCTGGATTTGGATCAGGTGCACGTGCGGCAGGATGGAAAAGACCTGAATATCTTGAAGCTCTCCAGCCGGAACAATAACGTGGTCACCGGTACGATCACGGTGGAAGGGGAGCTGGATATGAGCAAAACCTACACCGTGGAGATCGAAGGGTACGGGGAAATCGCTGCCGTGCCCACGGACATCTTCGACAGCGCCGCCTTCGTGCAGAATTACACCTATGACGGGGACGACCTGGGCGCGGTGATCCAGGGTGACGAAACGGTGTTCAAGGTATGGGCCCCCACCGCTTCTTCCGTGAAGCTGAACCTGTTCAAGGATGGCGGCGAGGGGGAAGCCTATGAAATCAGCGATATGACCAAAGCCGAAAAGGGCGTGTGGACGGCGACAGCCGCCTGCGGCCACGGCACCTATTACACCTACACTGTGGACACCGCCGTGGGCGTGCAGGAGGCGGTGGACCCCTACGCCAAGGCCGTGGGCGTGAACGGCAACCGGGGCATGGTGATCGACCTTGCTTCCACCGACCCGGCGGGCTTCCGGGAGGGCAAGTATTTTGATCAAATCGATACCTACGGCGACGCGGTGATCTGGGAAGTGCACGTGCGGGACTTCTCCAACACCCTGTCCGCCTCCCAGTACCCCGGCAAATACTTGGCCTTTACGGAAACCGGGCTGACCAACGAAAGCGGCGTGCCCGCGGGCATGGATTACATCAAACAATTGGGCGTCACCCACGTGCATTTGCAGCCGGTGTACGATTACGCCACCGTGGACGAATCCAGCACGGAACCCCAGTTCAATTGGGGCTACGATCCCAAGAACTACAATGCCCCCGAGGGCAGCTATGCCACCGACCCGTACCACGGAGAGGTCCGGGTGAACGAGTTCAAGCAGATGGTGCAAAGCCTGCATGAAAACGGCTTAGGCGTGGTGATGGATGTGGTGTACAACCACACCTACGCCCTGGATTCCTGGCTGAACCGCATCGTGCCCTACTATTATTACCGCTTCAACTACGACGGCACCGCCTCCAACGGCAGCGGCTGCGGCAACGAAACGGCCTCTAACCGGGTCATGTTCCGCAAGTACATGGTGGACAGCGTGACCTACTGGGCCAGGGAATACCAGATCGACGGTTTCCGCTTTGACCTGATGGCCCTCCACGATGTAACGACCATGCAGGCTATCGAACAGGCCGTGCATGAAATCAACCCCAAGGCACTGATTTATGGCGAGGGCTGGACCGGCGGTACCTCCGCCCTGCGGGACAATTTCCAGGCCAACCAGCAGAACATCCGCCAGGTGAAGCCCACCGGGGACGCCATCGGCTCCATTGCCGTCTTCAACGACGCCATCCGGGACGGCCTCAAGGGCAGCGTGTTCGATCCCAAGGATCAGGGCTACGCCAACGGAAAAGCCACCAAGACCAACGCCAACAAGGTGATCTTCGGCATTCAGGGCGGCGAAAAAATATCCGCCGTCAACTGGTTCGTCAAAGACGCCATGGTGGTGAATTACACTTCCTCCCACGACAACAACACCCTGTGGGATAAGCTGCTCCTATCCAATCCCGAAGCGCCCCTGGAGGACCGGCTTGCCATGTACCGGCTCTGCGCGGCCTCCGTGCTGCTCAGCCGCGGCACGCCCTTCTTCCTGGCTGGCGAAGAGATGCTGCGCACCAAGGATGGCGACAGCAACAGCTATATGTCCTCTGACGCAGTGAACAACATCGACTGGAACGCCTTGACCCCGGGCAGCGACGCCTATGCCATGATGGAATATTACCGGGGCCTGATCGGCCTGCGCCGCGTTTCCTGCCCCTTCCTGACCGCCATCGCGCCCACCGCCGCCCTGCTGGACGGCAATGCGATCGCCGTTACCTGGGCCGATGAATCCGGCGCTGTGGGCTACGCCGTCATCAACCCCACAGCCCAGACCTTGACCATCGACCTGCCGGAAGGCTGGGCCGCCAGCCGTGCCCTCGTTCAGGGCGACCGGGTGCAGCCTGACGCCGCGCCGGAAAACGGCCCGCTGACCGTGGATGCGTGCAGCGTCACTCTGGCGGTACGGGCGGAATAAAGGGCATGCTGGGGCCTCCGCGGTCCCAGACCCGCGCCAGGGGCGTGACGCCCCTGGACCCCACGCTTGGCGAAGCGGCCTGAGCGGGATTACCAGACAGACTCCGCCTGTTTCGCTGCGGGCATGAAAGTTAGAAGGCTTCTGGCCCATAGAAAGCCAGGAAAAACCCTGAGGGGAAAGCAAGCTTTCCCCTCAGGGTTTTATTCCTCGGCTTTCCCCGGATGCTTTGCATCCGGTCTGGCGGCTTTCAGCCGCCGGGCAATAAGCATAACGTCGTCAAGCTTGGACGTTCTCTCCAAGTAATGCAGAACCAGAACGCGATCACCATCGATCAGGGCACCACGGTGGACAGCGGCTTTGCCACCTTCCTGGTGAAATCCGGCTACGGCGGGGAAGCACTCACCGCTTCCATCGATAACGCTGTCATCACCAACGGCGGCGTGCTGATCCAGGTGATCGACAACGACGACGCCACCAACGGCGGCATGATGGCGGCGAACGACCCGGCCAACACCCACGGCGGCGCGCAGAACTTTAAGCCCTATCACACCGAAACGGCGGGCTTCAATACCGCTGCCGCCGGTTCGGACAGCAATGTGCAGAACTTCGCCTTTACCAACGGTGCGTACACCGGCAATATCTACAACGCCTCCGGTTCCGATTCCCTGAACGGCAGCGCCCTGTACGTCACCTTCGGCGCGGGAGCGGCATATACCGGGGCCGCCGCCTCCACCGCCGCCATTCACGTCACCTACCATCGAAAACTGCACCGTCAACGGCAAGCCCCTGTTCTACGCCGTTTCTCTGCCCGCCGTTGACGCGCCTTCGGACGCGGGGGAAATCATCTGCTGCGGCTGCGGCGAAGTCACGGCCCAAAACGCCGACGCGTCCGACTGCTCCATGGGCATGGTGCTGGTCTACAATGAAAACGTTTATCTGGAAAACTGCCGGGCCGACCGGTGCGGCGTGTTTGGCATTTACGTGGCGAAGTGCGGCGGCGGCACGCTGGACCGCTGCTCCGCTGAGCAGACCAACCATGGCCTGGACATCCGGGCCAGCGAGCATATCATTTTAAAGGAATGTACCGCCAAGGACTGCGACCAGGGCCTGTTCTTCTCCGCCGTGCGGGACGGCGCTATGATTGGCTGCACCGTCACCGGCACGGGTCAGGGCTTTTTTATGGCGGCGGGGAAGGGCAATGTGCTGCATGACTGCCTGGCGGACGGCTGCGAAAACGGCTTCAACCTGCAAAAGGAGGGCCACGTGCTCATGACCGGCTGCACGGTGAAGAACTGCACCGTCTGCGGCGTACGGCTGGACGCCACGCCTACGGCCTTTATTCACAATACGTTAGAAGATAATTGGGTGGCGGTGATGGCCTACGGCGGCGTGTCCTTCGATATCGCGGACAGCCTGTTTGAGAACAACGCCTGCTGTTCCCTCTATCTGCGGGATTTGGGTTACAGCCGCTTCGCGGGCAACACCTTCACCGGCTGCGGGCAGACCAGCGTCCAGGCCGTGGGCACCATGGGTGGCAGCATTTGGCTGGGGAATACCCTCGATCTCCCCATCGATTTTTCCGGTGCCGCGGATAGGTTTGAATTGACGGAGTGACAGAGAGGATACGAAGTCCATATAAAGAATCAAAAAAAGAAAAAAGCCTCCCCAAAGGAACGGTTTTGTTGTATAATGCTCCAGTGGACCCTTTATCACAATGTAGGAGGCAGTATTTTGAGCACATCCCGTTTTGCGTTATTTGTGGACCTGGAAAACTGCGGGGCCAAGGCGGCCACGCTGAACAGTATTTTGGACAAGGTAAAGATTCGCGGCGATATCCTGCTGGGCAAGGTGTACGGCTACACCGACCGGTTCAGCGATTTGAAGGAGGTATTATTGTCCAACACCTTCACGGTGGTGCCCTCCATCCGCTACGGTTTCGCCCAGAAGAACAACGCCGACATCATGCTGGTGATCGACGCCTTGGAGGTAGCTTTTTCCAATCCCCTGATCGATTCCTTCTGTATCGTCAGCGGCGACAGCGATTACACGCCGTTGGTGGGCAAGCTCAAGAGCATGGGCAAATTCGTGCTGGGCATCAGCCGCAGCGAGGTTGCCAGCAGCATTTTCATCAACGCCTGCAATGAGTTTCAGTTCCTGGAAACGGTGTCCTCCGTCAGCCGGGACAAGCGCACCCGCAAGAGTCCGTCCAAGGACGAGCCCCTGGACGACAACGGCCTCAACAAGCTGCTGGAGGGCATCCTGTCCGAACAGACGGACGAAGACGAAATGTACGCCAGCGAATTAAAGGGCGTTCTCCTGCGCCTGCGGCCCGATTTCAACGAAAAATCCTTCGGATGCGCGTCCTTCGGAAAGCTCTTGACCAAGCTGAGCCAGAAATTCGGCACCATCCGGGTGAAAAACGAAAACAATAACGTGTACGTGGCCCTGAACGCCGACGCGCCGGAGGAAGCGGCTTCCAAAAAGCTGAGCCAGGACAATTGGCGCACCGCTTTCGTGGAGCAATTGCAGCGCTACAAGGACGACGGCTTCGAGCGCATCAATCCTTCCATCCTGAAAGCCGATATCCAGGCCGCCTACCCGGACTTTACCGAGCGTTCCATCGGCTTCAAGCGCTTCTCCGACGTGCTGCGCCAGATGGAAAAGGACAATCTGCTGGCCCTGGAAATGGATGAGCAGAAGAATATGCTGGTGAAGATGCTGTAATGCACCGATAATGACAAGAACCGTGAAATCCTCAAAATATGAGGCTTCACGGTTCTTTTCGTCTACCATGCTTTAGGCCGCAGCATATCCGATCAGGCAAAGGCCGCTCAATGCTAAAGCGCACAGGCCGGTGATCAGCGCGATAGGGGACCAGGGCCGGCGGTTTTCATCCTTCTGGCATTTGTATTCGTAGAAGGATTCGGGGATGCGGTAGGTCTGCCGGGTGGTGAACAGGGAGTGGAGGGAAAAACGGCTGAAAGCGTAGCCGAAAGCGTCATACGCGCCCTTGGAGGCGGCGTAGCCTAAGCCCCCGATCCCGGCTAAGATCAGGCCGGGCACCATGAATCCGTCGGACAGGAGGGCGAAAGCCGTTTGTCTGTCCGCGCTGAACGCGCCCCGGGCCCAGGCCATGATAACCGCGCATACTAAGGCCGCGCCGCCGTATGCGGCGTACTGCCATAAGCGGCTTTTGTTTTCCCGCGCCATGCTTATTTCAGCACCTCTAAGTATTTCTGGAATTCCGCTTCGTTGCAGTGCACGAAGTGACCGGGCTTGATCTCCCGCATGGCGGGCTGATCGGTGGAATAATCGTGCTCCGCCAGGGGATTGTACACGATGCGCTTGCGGTTCTTTTCGTACAGGGGATCGGGCAGGGGGATGGCGGACAGCAGGGCCCGGGTGTAGGGATGCAGGGGGTTCAGGAACAGTTCGTCCGAGGGGGCCAGCTCCACCATTTTGCCAAAGTACATGACGCCGATGCGGTCGGAGAAATACTTGACCACGGAAAGGTCATGGGCGATGAACAGGATGGTCAGGCCCAAGCGCTTTCGCAGGTCGTTGAGCAGGTTGATCACCTGGGCCTGCACGGACACGTCCAGAGCGGACACCGGCTCATCGGCGATGATCAGGTCCGGCTCCATGATGATGGACCGGGCCACGCCGATGCGCTGGCGCTGGCCGCCGGAAAACTCGTGGGGGTAGCGGGTGGCGTGCTCCCGCACCAGGCCCACCATTTCCAGCATGTTGTATACTTTTTCGTTGATCACCTGATCGTTCTTTTCGCCTTGGATCTTCAGGCCCTCGGCGATGATCTCCCGCACGGTCATGCGGGGGTCCAGGGAGGCGATGGGGTCCTGGAAGATCATCTGGATCTGGGTCACCAGCTTGGTTTTTTTGGCCTTGTTCAGTTCGTTCTTGTATTCCTTCTGCAAGGCCGCCTTTTCCGCGCCGGAGGCTGCGGCCAGCTTTTCCGCGTAACGGGCTTTCAGTTCTTCCGTCCGCTTTTGCTGGTATTCCTTATCGCAGTTGTTCTGGTCGTACTTGGCCTTTTTGATTTCTTCCTTCTGGGCGGCGATGAAAGCGTCCAATTCGGATTGCAGCTTATCCTTTTCCGCGCCGGAAGCCTGTTCGATCTTCTGCTTATATTCCGCACGGGCCTTTTTGATGGCGTCCTGATAGGACCGGATGCC
Source organism: Clostridia bacterium (assembly GCA_017509065.1). The sequence continues at coordinate 16,764 of JAFWQM010000168.1, read as the reverse complement.
CGCGCCGATGCGGATGCCCTTGAAGTACACGCTGCCGGAGGTGATGTTGTACAGCTTGATGATGGCGCGGCCTGTGGTGGTTTTGCCGCAGCCCGATTCGCCCACCAGGCCGAACACTTCGCCCTTTTTGATATCGAAGCTCACGTCGTCCACGGCTTTGAAATCCGCACGGCCAAAGTATTGGCACAGATGCTCCACCCGCAGCAGGGCTTCCTGATTATTCGGCATGCTGGCTCCCCCTTTTCTGGTTCATTCTGGCGATGCGGTCGGTGATGATCTTGGGCGGGTCCACCTTGGGGGCGTCGGGATGCAGCAGCCAGGTGGCGGCGTAATGGGTATCGGTGATTTTGAACATGGGGGGCTGGCGCTCAAAATCGATCTGCATGGCGTACTTGTTCCGGGGGGCGAAAGCGTCGCCCGCCGGGGGATAGATCATGTTGGGCGGCGTGCCGGGGATGGCGTCCAGCTTTTCGTTGGTGTCCAGATCGGGCATGGAGGAAAGCAGGGCCCAGGTGTAGGGGTGGGCGGAATGGTAGAATACTTCCTCCGAGGTGCCGTATTCCACGATCTTGCCCGCGTACATCACGGCGATACGATCCGCCATGTTGGCCACCACGCCTAAGTCGTGGGTGATGAAGATGACGGACAGATGCCGCTGTTCTTTCAATTTGTTGATCAATTCCAGGATTTGGGCCTGGATGGTCACGTCCAGGGCGGTGGTGGGCTCGTCGCAGATCAGGATATCGGGGTTGGCGGCCAGGGCGATGGCGATGACGATGCGCTGGCGCATGCCGCCGGAGAACTCGAAGGGATATTGGCCGTAGCGCTTCCGGGGTTCGGGGATGCCCACTTCCTCCATAAGCTTGATGGCCTTTTCCTTGGCCATGGCCTTGGTCACCTTGTTGACCACGCCGGAAGCGCAGGCTTTCAAGTGGTCGATGACGGCCACGGATTCGGCGTCGTAATCTCTTTGGTCCTTCCGGGCGATCTGGTCCTCATAGTGTTCGGCCAAATTGTCGGTCAGGCGCAGGATGGCCCCGCGCACGCTCTTCAAATCGGTCAGGGATTTGGGGGCCACTTCCCAGTCCACGTCCTTACGGCGCGCGGCGGCCCGGTCGCGCCGGGCGGTCTGCCGGGCGAAGCGCTTTTCTTCCTTCTCGTTTTTCACGATGGCGGAGAAATAATGATCGATTTCCGATTCCAGGGCCGAGGGGAAGATGTAGGCGATGCTGTCTTTCACAAACTCCAGCCGGTCGATGGACGCTTCCGCGGCGGCGGAGAGCTTTTTCAGGGTTTCCTTGCATTCCCTGCGGTCTAAGGCGGGCTTGGTGAATACCTCCCGCCCCGCTTTCAGCGCTTCCACGCAGGCGGCTTTCTTTTCATACGCCTGGGCGGCGGAATATTGCAGGCCCAGTTTGGCGTCGTCGATGAAATCCAGCATGAAATGCTCGTCTAAATATTTGCGCATTTCGGCGTTCAGGGCGGCTATCGGCAGATCGGGCAGGGGCTGGCCGGAGAAGGTGAGGTAATAACCCATGGTGAAGAAATTGGGTTCTTCAAATTCCAGCGCTTCGTCCAAAATCTCATTCATCCGGGAGAGGGAGGCGCGCAGGGCGGCGGAATGGTCGTTGTCCTGCTTGGCGCGTTTCATATCGTCGGGCAGGCGCTTGGCAAGGGCGGTCAGCTCCTCCGCCTTTTCCTTCACCACGTAATCCTGCACCGACAGGCGGGCCAAATGGGCCACTCGGTTCACCCGGTATTTCAAATCCTTGGCCGCGTCCTTTTCCAGCTCGAACACCATCACGCCGATCAGGTTGGAGGCTTCTTCCGCGGCGTCATGGGCCTTGTTGTAGGCCGATTCCAATTCCAAATGCTTGTATTCAAATTTGTCGAACTGATCGCATTTCTGCTTGATTTGCGCGGCTTTGCCGGGATCGTTCGCGGCCTGGGTCATGGCATGGCGCAGCAGCTTCAAATACCCGTTGAAGGCGGCGCGGCTTTCCCGCTGGCGGGCTTTGCCCTTCAAGATCATGGCTTCGGTGAGCTGCCGCCCGATCTTCACGATGGGGTTCAGGCTGCTCATGGGGTCCTGGAAGATCATGGCGATCTTGTCGCCGCGGATCTTATGGAATTCGTCCTCGCTGATCTTGAGCAGGTCCTTGCCGTCGTAGATGATTTCGCCGCCCTCGATGATGGCGTTGGCCGCCAAGATGCCCAAAATGGCCTTGGAGGTCACGGATTTGCCGGAGCCGCTTTCGCCCACGATGGCTAAGGTTTCGCCCTTCATCAGGTCGAAATTGATGCCGCGCACCGCCTGCACCTTGCCATTGGAGGTTCGGAAGGATATCGTAAGGTCTCGCACCTGCAATTTCTTTTCCATATCAGTCCTCTCCTCTCGTGGTGGGGTTGAAGGCGTCGCGCAGGCCGTTGCCGAACAGGTTGAAGGAAATCATCAGCAGGGAGAAAAACAGGGCGGGGAAGAACATGGCGTGGGGAGACGAGGTCATGCTATGCTGGCCCAAGCTCATGAGTTCGCCGATGCTGGTGCCCACAAAGTCGGACAGGTTCACGATGCCGAGGTACGTCAGCGACGTTTCGGAGCCGATGACGCCGGGGATCATCATGGCGCAGGAGGTGATGATGGTGCCTAAGGAATTGGGGAAGATGTGGCGGAACATGAGCCGCCAGTCACTGGCACCCAGGGTGCGGGAGGCCAGTACATATTCCTGGCCCTTGAAGCGGTAGAACTGCTTGCGCACCAGACCCGCCATGCCGATCCAGCCCGTGGCGATATACGCGAACAGGAAGGAAGGCACCGTGCCCACCTTCTGGGCCAGATGCAGCTGGAACAGGGTGGTGGCCACGATGAAGGGGATGCCGGAGAGGATTTCGGCGAAGTGGTACATGATCAGGTCGACATATCCGCCGTAGTAGCCCTCGATGGCGCCGTAAATAGCGCCCATCACGAAGCGGATCACCGATACCAAAATGGCGAAGACCAAAGAGAACCGGGCCCCCATGCCGATGGCGCAGAACAGATCCTGGCCCTTTTCGTTGGTGCCGAAGTAATACTGGGGCGCGTGGCCGTTCACGTATTTATAATAGTTGTAGTATTCCACGCGGCACTGCACCGCGCCCGACTTTCGGATGGAGTAGATGTAGCTGCCGTCGTCCCCCGCAATGCGGATGGAGTGGTAAGGCGCGCCCTCGATGGTGGCATTGGAGGAATAGGCGGGGATGAAATCGCCGTTTTCGTCCTTCACCGGCGTGCCCTTTTCATCCTTCACCTGATACCATGCATTGGGGTTGTTGGTGATGTTCAGGATGTCCTTGGATTCCACGTAGGGATAAATCACCTGGATGCCCGTTTCATCCTGCCACTTTTGGATCTTTTCAAAATCCTCGTAAGAGAATACCATGTACACGATGCCGATTTCAAAATACTTGTTGGTCTGGATCTTGTAGGTGGCCGTTTCCACGATCTTGCCGCGCTGCTTGGCGGTTTTCACCTGTTTGCTGATGACATTCAGCAGCGGATCGTGGCCCGTTTCGATGGCGATACCCTTCCAGAAATCCATGCTGGCCTCGTTCTGGCTGTCGTGGGTCACAGCGCCGCTGAACAGCCCCCAGCCCTTTTCCGCTAAGCTTTCCACATAGGGCGGGGCGTTCACGTAGCGCTTGTCCATTTCCCTAACGCCGTAAGGGGAAATGATGGGCGACACGATGGAGAAGATCGCCAGCAGCAGCAGGATATAGGCCGCCACCACGGAGCTTTCGTTTTTCTTAAAGCGCACCATGGCGTCGGCGAAGTAACCCCGGGATTTGGTTTCCAGCTTCTTATCGCGAAGGTCCATGTCCTTCTGCACAAAGAGAAATTTTTCCTGCGGAATCCGTTCAAATTGATTGTCCATCTCTTCTCTCTCCTTCCGTCAGGATCATTTGCGGCTGCCCATGCGGATGCGGGGATCGATGAAGTTGTAGCTGATATCCACCACGATGCCCGCGGCCAGGCCCACGGCGGTGTAGAACACCGTGAGCAGCATGAACATGTTGTAGTCGCGCCCGTTGATGGAATTGATGTACAGAGCCCCCACGCCAGGCACGGCAAAAATAGATTCGATGATCAGGGAACCGCCCATGATGCCGATGAACTCGCCGAAGATCATGGGCAGCACCACCACCATGCAGTTTTTCAGGGCGTGGCGCACAGTGGCCTGGCCCTTCGTTAAGCCCTTGGTGCGGGCCAAAAGCATGAATTCGCTGGTGAGCACCTCGGTGAGCTCCGCGCGGGTGGTGCGGGTAAAGCTGGCAATGACGCCGAAGGACAGGGAAAGCACCGGAGGCATCATGCTCACGAACATGCTCCAGTCCAGATAATTGCGCCCGGAATTCATCAGGAAGGGGAACCAGCCCAATTTAAACGACAGGAAATATTGGATCAAAAAGGCGTACACGAAGGACGGCACCGATATGACCACCATAGTGAGGGTGGAAATGGTGTGGTCGATCCAGGTATTCTTTTTCAGCGCCGCCAAAATGCCCAGGGCGATGCCGAAGGGAATGGACAGCACAATGGAATAAATGTTCACGATCATGGTGGCGGGCAGCTTGTCCATGAAAATGGCCGCCACATCCTGGCCGAAGTACAGTTTGTCGGATATGCCCCAATCCCAGCGGGTGAAAACATCCTTGAGGAAAATAACGAACTGCACCATGTAGGGCTTGTTATAGCCCATGGCCTCCCGCCGAGCTAAGATCACCTTGGTGTGAGGGTCCTCCGTGGGCAGCTGCACAGGCGGCAGCATGCGCACCAGCACGAAGCACATGCAGGTGATGATGAGCAGCGTCATCAGCATCAGCAAAACCCTCTGTGTGATATATTTGAGCATCCGTTTACCATCCCTCTCCCTGTCAGTATTTCAATTGTTGCAATATATGAAAGTCCACTGTCTGTGAGAGAGTTGAGAGTGTAGAGTTGAGAGTTGAGATTTTGTACGGTTATGAAGGGAAAACCGGACGACATCATAACCGCGTATCGGACAAACTTCATCTCAACTCTCAACTCTCAACTCCCAACTCTTCTGAAATTGCTTTTCCCCTTCATGCGAGCCAGTAGAAACCCGTTCTTCCGTGGGGTTTGGACAATGGAGCCTTCTGGCAGTCTCCATTCTCCAAGCTCCGCCGTTTTACCGTCTTTCCGGGAAACAGTAATATCTTGCCAGGGGCCCGGAGGCCCCCGGCAAGATACTGATTAGATTGTCAGGCTATCGATACCGGATGGGCAATCAATAGCTCAGGGTGCCGTCGGGCTGGGAATCCACGAATTCCTTCCACTCGGCTTCGTCGTAGTTGTACTTCATGTACTGGATGCCGCCGCGGCTCAGAACGGGATTGAATTCTTCCACTACCCAATAGACCTGCTGGCTCAGCAGGGAAGCGCCTGCATCCTGCAGCATGGGCAGGTAGTCGTAGGTGCCCAATACGGTGGTTTCGATAGCGGCGAGGATATCCAGGCGAGTTTCCACGTCGGCCTGATCGGCGCCGAAGTTGTATTCCTTTTCGCCGATGACGATGGTGGTTCCGTTCAGGGCGTCGGACCAATCCTTCAGGGTGGTGGTCAGTTCTTCGCCTTCGATTTCGAGGGTCAGACTCACCTTGGTAGCGTCGAACCACTTGCCGTCATAAGCGTAGGAGGGATTCACGTACAGGTCGGTCAAGCCGAAGGGGTTGAAGGTGGAGCCATTCCAGCCGCCCAGCACGGTGTCGGACAGGCCGTCCTTGATCTTGGTGGACCAGTCGTTGCCGTAAGGCGCGGACAGGTAGAATTCCACCTTGCCGTCGAAGGGGGTATCCTTGGTCACTTCGGCCATCTTCTCGTTCAGGTAAGCGATGGTGCGGTCCATGAAGGAGGAGAGGGAGGAAGCGGAGTATTCGATGCGGATGGTCTGGTCGCAGATGCCGTCGCCGTCGTTATCGGTGATGTAGCGGGCTTCCAGGGCTTCTTCAAAGGCAGCCTTGTAGAATTCCTTGGCAGCCACGGGGTCGTAGCCGGTGATGGAAGCGGCGGCTTCGTCCAGGGAAGCGAAGTCTTCCACGTTCACGCTGTAAGCGTCGCACAGGGCCTTCTTGGCCTGGTCGGTGTCACGGTAGCGGGAACCGGTCTCGGGATCGTACAGATAGCGAGTGCCGATGATGCCGTAGCCGCCGGAACGGGCGGGAGACACGGTGGCCGCGAAGTCTTCCTTATCGTAGGTCAGGGCCACGGCCTTGCGGAAGTTCAGGTTGGTGATGGTCTGGATATCATACTTTTCGGTGTCAAAGTCCTCAGCGGCTTCGCGGTCGTTGATCACGCTCTTGTAGCCGTTCAGGATCAGGAAGAAGATGGTGGAGCCGGGGGTGAAGTACACATAGTCGCTGTTGCGGTATTCGGCAAAGTCCTCCGCCTGCAGGCCGTAGGTCATGAGCAGGCCCTTGAGGAACATCAGCTTCCGGGTAGCGGACTGGGCAACCACCTGGGTGTCGATTTCGTCAGTCATGTACATGGGATAGGTTTCGCCGTCCACGGGGTCCACGTACACGTGCTTGCCGTCCTTGTAGCCGAACCAGTTCTCATTGCGCACGAAGTGCATGTTCTTGTCGGCCTCGTAGTTGACCAGCTTGTAGGGGCCGTAGGAGGAGGTGGTTTCCACGCTGGTGTTGTAGGTGGAGGTGAAGGTGTCGCCGGTGGGCTTCAGGTTGGCTTCGTACAGGTCTTCCTTCACGATCCAGTTGCCGCTCAGGTTGTAATACAGATAGAAGCCGGTCAGGCTCTTGGTGAGCACCAGGGTGATCTGATATTCGCCGGTCTTGTAGCAGCCCACGGTATCAAAACCCGTCACTTCATAGGTCTTTTCCACGATGAAGTAGTTGGGCACGTCCGCTAAGCTTTCGTTCCAGGCGGGATTGCCGGTGGTCACGTCGGCGTACAGGGCATAGTTTTCATCGGTCAGGGGGATCAGGCCGTTTTCGTCCATCATGCCAACCAAAGTTTCCCAGTTGGTCAGGCTGAAATAGGCTTCGCCATAGGCGTCCACGTAATCCTTCAGGGTGTTGCCGCTGGTCCAGTCCAGGGGATAGTCCACGGCCAGGAACACCGGGAAGCCTTCTTCGGTGGTGTAAGCGCCGTCTTCGCCCTTCACCAGGCTCTCCATGGAGTATTCGGCGCTGACGCCGTTGTCAACCTTGACCACCTGGCCGCCGTTGGCATAGGCTTCCGCGCCCGCGATGGACAAATCGCCCGCGTAATAGTCGGTGGCGCGATAATTCTTTAACTGCGGATCAAGCAGCCGCTGCATGGAATACACGTAAGTGTCGGCATTGATGGGGGTGCCGTCTTCCCACACGCAGTCGGGATTCAGGTCGATGGTGTAGGCGTAGCCCTTTTCGGCGGATTCGGGAATGCCGAATTCGGGATGCTCGGCCTTCACCTGCAGGGTCACGTCAACGGGTTCGCTGGCAGCCATTTCGGGCACGATCAGATAGCCGGCATAGGGCTCTTTGCCTTCCAGGGGATGCAGCTCATCGTTGAAGATGAAGGTGTACAGGCTGTCGCGCAGGAAATCGGCGGGATAGGCGTCGCCGGTGGTCTCGTAGGTGTGGGGATTCCAGTTGGTGGCCAGAGTGTCGACGGAATCCTTGTAGATGTACTTTCCGGCTTCGCCGGTCAGTTCAGTCGCGATCTCTTCCACAGGTTCTTCAGTCGTTTCTTCCGCTAAGCTCAGGACGGGCAGCAGCGCCATCACCATCGCCAGCAAAAGTGCCAGGAACTTCTTCATGGGTTTCTCTCCTTTTTGAATTTTTATAACATTGCCTCGGAAACGGCGTTCCGCCGCCCCGGCAAGTGTTACGGTATGAGGACCGGAAAATGGGACGCTTCCGGCTTTCAAACGCCGCTTTATACGGCTGTTTGAAAGATGAACATATCTATTATAAACGAAATCCGTGCGGAATACAAGCTGTTTTTCCGCATTTGTGTTATTTCCGTCAAAAAAGTATACATATATGATTTGAAAAACCGATCTGCCGGCGCATTGACAATTCCGCCTGACCCAAGTATAATGTTAAACGCTTGATGATTAAGCATTTAATTTTTTTGAAGGGAGCGAAGCAATGGACTATTACGAAGCCGTGGGGGCCATGCACCGGCTGGAACTTTTGCGGCGGATCAAAGCGCGCAGCCTGATGGCGGATTCCGGGCTGCATCCGGGCCAGCCCCGGCTGCTGGAATACATCCGCTGCCACCCCGGATGCACCCAGAAGGAAGCGGCGGACGAATTGGACGTGACTCCCGCTTCGGCGGCGGCCAGCCTGAAACGGCTGGAAAAGGCGGGGTATGTCACCCGTACGCCCGACGATAAGGACGCCCGGCGCAATCAGCTTTATATTACCGGCACGGGCATGGGGCGGATGGAAGAAAACCGACGCCAGTTTGAAGCTCTGGACCAAAAAATGTTTTCCGGCATGACGGACGACGAAGTGGCGGTCTTCCGCAGGGCCTGCGAGAAAATGTTCGATAACTTAGCCGACGAAAACGACCGCCATTTGACCATATGGAAGCTGGCCCGGCAGGCCCAGGAAGAAGAGGAGGATGTAAACAAGTGAAAATCGGCAAAATGATCCGAACATACGCGGGGAATTATGGGAAATATCTTATTCTGTGCCCCGTTTCCATGATCGGGGAGGTGGCCATGGAAACCACCATTCCGCTGATGACCGCCAACCTGATCAACAACGCCATTCCCAAAAGCCAGGAGACGGGCGATATATCCCAGGTGCTTCTGTACGGCGGGCTGATGGTGCTCATGGCGCTGTCCTCCATGGCTTTCGGCATGTTGGGCAGCTACCTTTCCAGCAAGGGCGCGTTTGGCTTCAGCCGGAACCTGCGGCAGGCGCTGTTTGAAAAGGTGCAGCATTTTTCCTTTAAGAATATCGACCATTTCTCCACCGCCTCCCTGGTCACCCGCCTGACCACGGATGTGAACCAGGTGCAGGGCACGGTGATGATGGTGGTGCGCATGGCGGTGCGTTCTCCCATCATGCTGGTGATGGCCCTGGTCATGGCTTTGCAGCTCCAGTCTTCCCTGGTGGTGATCCTGGCCATCGCCATTCCCATCTTGGCGGCTGCCATCGCCATCATCATGAAGCTGGCCTTCCCCCGGTTCCAGATCATGATGAAGAAGTACGACGCCCTGAACAGCTCCGTGCAGGAAAACCTGATCGCCATCCGGGTGGTGAAAGCGTTCGTGCGGGCCACCCATGAAAAAGAAAAGTTCGCCGCCTCAGCCGACGACGTGACCGCCACCCAGCGGGCCGCGGAAAAGATCGTGCTGTGGAACGGCCCCATCATGAACATCCTCATGAACGGCTGCATCGTGGCCGTGCTGTACTTAGGCGGCATGCGGATCGTACAGGGCAACATGGCTTTCGGCGATCTGACGGCCTTTATTACCTATATCACCCAGATTTTGATGGCCCTCATGATGCTCTCCTTCCTGTTCCTCGGCTTCGTGCTGTCCCGGGCCTCCATCGCCCGTATCTCCGAGGTGCTGGAGGAAGCGCCGGATATCGCCAGCCCGGAAAACGCCCTCACGGAAGTCAAGGACGGCAGCATCGTGTTCGATCACGTGAATTTCTCCTACCAGGGCGACCCCAATCATTTGGTGCTGACGGACATCAATCTGAAGATCAAATCCGGGGAAACCATCGGCGTCATCGGCGGCACGGGCTCGGCCAAGACCACCTTGGTGTCCCTGATCCCGCGCCTGTACGATATTACCAGCGGCAGCCTCCTGGTGGGCGGCCAGGACGTGCGCAAGTACGATATCCACGCCCTGCGCGACCAGGTAGCCATGGTGCTGCAAAAGAACGTGCTGTTCTCCGGCACCATCAAAGAAAACCTGCGCTGGGGCGATGAAAACGCCACCGACGAGGAAATCACCGCGGCCTGCCAGGCGGCGGCGGCGGACGAGTTCGTCCGCTCCTTCCCGGACGGCTATGAAACCGATCTGGGCCAGGGCGGCGTGAACGTGTCCGGCGGCCAGAAGCAGCGCCTGTGCATCGCAAGGGCCCTGCTCAAAAAGCCCAAGATCATGATTCTGGACGATGCCACCAGCGCCGTGGACACCGCCACCGACGCCCGCATCCGGGAAGCCCTGCGCACCCAGATGGCGGACACCACCAAGATCATCATCGCCCAGCGCATCACCTCCGTGATGGAAGCCGACCATATCCTGGTGCTGGACGAAGGAAAGGTCATGGATTTCGGCACCCACGACGAGCTGATGCGGCGCAGCGAAATTTACCGGGAAGTGTACACTTCCCAGCAGAAGGGGGTGGCGTAAATGCCTCCGCATGGACCGAAAGGACCGATGGCAAAGCCCAAGAACGCCAAGGGCACCCTGCGCCGCCTGCTGGGCTACTTAAAGCCCCACAAAGTGCGCCTGATCCTGGTTTCCCTGTGCATTTTAGGCGCGACCTTAGCCTCCACCACCGGCACCTATCTGCTCAAATCCGTGGTGGACGATTACCTGCGGCCTATGGCCGAAACTTTCCTGGCCGGGTCAAGCGTGGATTACGGCCCCTTCTTCCAGTTCTTAACGACCCTGATGCTCATGTATTTCGCCGGAGCCGCCGCCCAGTTCTTCTATAACCGGATGATGATGATGGTGTCCACCTCCACCCTGAACCACCTGCGCAAGGAAATGTTCACCCACATGGAGGACCTGCCCATCCGGTACTTCGACCAGCGCACCCACGGCGAGATCATGAGCCGCTACACCAACGACACCGACACCCTGCGGGAATTCCTGTCCCAGTCTTTCCCCCAGGCGGTGAGCTCCCTGTTCTCCGTGGTGTTCTCGCTCTATTATATGGTGCAGCTCAACATCTGGATGACCCTGCTCGTCCTGGCCCTGACCCCCGTCATGTTCTTCATCACCGCCAACATCGGCAAAAAGTCCGGCGCCAATTTCGTGGCTCAGCAGAAGGCCGTGGGCGCGCTGAACGGCTACATTGAAGAAACCATCGAGGGCCAGCGGGTGGTGCAGGTGTTCTGCCACGAGGAAAAGGCCAAGGAAGCCTTTGACGGCAAAAACGAGGCCGTGCGCGTGGCGGGCACCCGGGCCAATACCTTCGCCAGCATGTTGGGCCCCATCATGAACAACTTGGGCCATATCACCTACGTGATCATTGCCCTGGTGGGTTCTCTCCTGATCATCCATGACCCGGAACACGCTTCCCTGGGCATGCTCATTTCCTTCCTGCCCTTCACCCGGCAGTTCAGCCAGCCCATTTCCAACCTGTCCCAGCAATTCAACATCATCCTTCAGGCCCTGGCGGGCGCGGAGCGCATCTTTGAATTGCTGGACGAACCGGTGGAAAAGGACGACGGCTACGTGACCTTAGTGCGGGCGAAAAAAGACGCTCAGGGCAACATCGTCGAGTGCAAGGAACGCACCGGCATGTGGGCATGGAAGCATCCCCACAAGGCCGACGGCACCGTTACCTATACCGAGTGGAAGGGCGACGTGGTGTTCGAGGACGTGACCTTTGGCTATGTGCCGGAAAAGATCGTGCTGCACAATATTTCCCTCTACGCCAAGCCGGGCCAGAAAATCGCCTTCGTGGGCTCCACCGGCGCGGGCAAAACCACCATCACCAACCTGATCAACCGCTTCTACGACATTCAGGGCGGCAAGATCCGGTACGACGGCATCAACATCGAAAAGATCAAAAAGGATGATCTGCGGCGTTCCTTAGGCATGGTGCTTCAGGATACCCACCTGTTCACCGGCACGGTGAAAGAGAACATCCGCTATGGCCGCTTGGATGCCACCGACGAGGACATCGTAAAGGCTGCCAAGATCGCCAACGCCGATTTCTTCATCAGCCATCTGCCCGAGGGCTACGATACCATGCTCACCGGCGACGGGGCCAACCTGTCTCAGGGTCAGCGCCAGCTGCTGGCCATCGCCCGGGCTGCCGTGGCCGACCCGCCCGTGCTGATCCTGGATGAGGCTACCTCCTCCATCGATACCCGCACCGAAGCCCTCATCGAAAAGGGCATGGACGAATTGATGAAGGGCCGCACCGTGTTCGTGATCGCCCACCGCCTCAGCACAGTCCGCAATTCCCAGGCCATCATGGTGCTGGAAAACGGCGTGATCATCGAGCGCGGCAACCACGAACAGCTCCTGGCCCAGAAGGGCAAATATTATCAGTTGTATACCGGTATGTTCGAGCTGTCGTAATATTGCCCATCAAAATAAAACCGCGCCGGGGGCTGGCATTCAGTCTCCGGCGCGTTTTTTCAAGCGCTAATTCCGCGCATTCGGCGCTTCCCCTTCTTCCATCGGCGGCTCCGCGTCGGGGTCGAAGGGCAAGTCGCCCGCCGGGTCCCGGCGGCGGCGGAGCAGATCGGTCAGGCTGCGGGCGTTTTGTGCGGCTCCCTGGGTTTCCATGGTTTTCCTTCCTCCTTTTTCTGTTTCCCAAGCATATTTTGCGGGGAAAAAGGCCAGTTTATACCATGGAAACCAAGCGAGGAGGAAAAGACCATGCGCAAAGCGATGACGGTGATCTTATGGCTGGGGCTGGCGGCGTGCGCGGTGCTGCTGATCTCCCTGTCCGGGCAGAAGAACGCCCTGCGAGAGGAAATGCAAAAGGAAACGCGGAAAAACGAAGTGCTCCAGACCCTGTACGATCAGAAGAAGGACGAATGGACGGAACAGGAAGCGGCCCTGACCCAGGAGCGGGACGATCTGCTGCGGGAGACCCAGGCCCTGGTTTTGGAGCGGGACGCCCTGTTGGAAGCGCTGAAAATCGCGCGGCAGGAAACCCAGGCCCAGCGCCAAACGGCGGACGCGCTCACGGCGGAAAGGGAAACGGCCTCCGGCAGGCTGTCCGAGGTGCTTTCCATGCTGCTGACCCCCGTAACGGAGCTTTCCATTTCCGGCGCGGAAACGGAAGACATCCCGGAAATCCGGGAACAGAAAGCGCCGCCCTTGCCGGGAAAAGGCGTTCAGGCGGTGCCCTTTGCGGAGTAATGCCCGCGCGGAGGATGCGTCCTCCGTTTTTTTATACAAAAAAACGCCGCCGGGGACCGGGATGGCAGCGTTTCCTTACAGCTTGTCATTTTGGAGAAATGACAGATATGACAATTTCTGTATTTTTATGATTATGCATGATAGGCCATGAATATAATCTGTTTTGACGAGAACGTGACACATTTTTGACATATTTCTTCTGTACCATAAACGCATCAAGGAAGCCGGCAGCGCGGTCGGCTTCAGTTGCCCCCTCGGCTGAAGCGCATTAGCCCGCTGCCTTTTTATTTTGCTTCCCTGAGAAAGCCCGCCGCTCCCCTCGCGGCGGGTCTTTTTGCGTGTGGGGGAGAGCTGGGGGAAACCGCTCTTTGGAGGCCAAAGAGCGGTTTCCCCCAGACCCCTTTCCGAGAAAGCCATAAAAGCCTTTCAGGCACAGGGGTTCTAAATAAAGGATTATGGCGTTAGGTTTTTCAATTTTTCCGTTTGTTCCTGCAAGGTCAGGGCGTCGATGATTTCGTCCAGATCGCCGTCCAGAATGGCGTCGATTTTATACAGCGTCAGATTGACCCGGTGATCGGTGACCCGGCCCTGGGGGAAATTGTAGGTGCGGATGCGCTCGTTGCGTTCGCCGCTGCCCACCTGCGCACGGCGGTTCTGGGCGTAGGCCGCGTCCTTTTCGGCGCGGTACAGGTCATACAGCCGGGATTTCAGCACCTTCATGGCCTTTTCTTTATTCTTTAGCTGGCTCTTTTCGTCCTGGCAGGTCACCACCAGCCCGGAGGGCATATGGGTGATGCGCACGGCGGAGTCGGTGCGGTTGATGTACTGGCCCCCGTGGCCGGAAGCCCGGTAGGTGTCGATGCGGATATCCTCCTGCCTGATTTCCACCTCTACGTCCTCCGCCTCGGGCAGCACGGCTACGGTGGCGGTGGAGGTGTGGATGCGGCCCCCCGCCTCGGTGACGGGCACCCGCTGGACGCGGTGCACGCCGGATTCATATTTCATGCGGGAAAAAGCCCCCACGCCGTTCAGGGTGAACACCGCTTCCTTCACGCCGCCCAGCTCCGTATCGGAAATATCCACCGCCTCAAATTGATAGCCCCTGCGCTCGGCATAGCGCTGGTACATGCGCAGCAGCAGGGCGGCGAACAGCGCCGCTTCCTCTCCGCCCGCGCCGGGGCGGATTTCCATGACAACGCTGCGGTCGTCGTTGGGGTCGTGGGGGATCAGGAACAGGCGCAAGCGCTCCCGTTCCTGTTCTTCTCTGGGCAATAATTCCTTTAATTCTTCCTCCGCCATGTCGCCCATGTCCGGATCGGACCGCATTTCCTTGGCCTGCTCGATTTCGGACAGCAATTGCCTGTACTGCCGCCAGGCGTTCACGGCGGGTTCCAGCTGGGCCATTTCTTTCAGCATGCCCTGCCACTTGGGCACGTCGGCGATGATTTCCGGCTGGGCCGTGGCCACGGTCAATTCCTCTAAGCGGCCCTCCATGGCCTCGAACTGAGCTTCCATCATGACCGTTTTCCCTCCTTGATCCTGGCGCTGACCACCCGGGGCAGGCCGTTCAGGTCGTTGATGATTTGAATATCGGTAAATTCTTCATATAACAGGGCTTTCACCGCGTCTCCCTGCCCGTCCCCGATCTCCAGGCACAGCCGGCCGCCGGGATTTAGATGTGCAGGCGCTTCTTTTGCGATGCGCCGGTAAAAATCCAGCCCATCCGCCCCCGCGAACAGGGCCAGGGCAGGTTCCCGTTCCACTTCGGCTTGCAGCCGTCCCCGCAGATGCTCCGGGATGTAGGGGGGATTGCTCACGATCACATGAAAGCGTTCATCGGCCAGCGGCGTGAACAGATCACCCTGAACAAAGCGCACATCCGCGCCCAGCCGTTCCGCGTTTTCCTTCGCAAGGGAAAGGGCATCTTCGCTGATATCCGAAGCAATGACCTCCGCGCCGGGGAACAGCCTTTTGATGGCCACAGCCAGCGCCCCGGAACCGGTGCACAGGTCCAGCACCCGATTGCCGGGCCGGATGTATTTCAGCGCTTCCTCGCACAGGGCCTCCGTGTCGAACCGAGGGATCAGGGCCCGGCTGTCTGTTTTTATGCCGAACCCCATGAAGCTCTGATTTCCCAAAATGTATTGCAGGGGTTCCCGCCCTTCCCGCCGGGCGATCAGCGCTTCAAAGGCTGCCGCTTCTTTTCCGGTCAGTTCCCGCCGCTTGTTCAGCAGTATCTCAAGCCGGGATATTCCCAACACTTCTGCCAGCAGGTATTCCGCGTCCAGCCGGGGTTCGGGGATGTTTTTTAAGCGTGCTTCCGCTGCTTTCAGGGCTTCCAGTACGGTGGGCATGTTCATCAATCTTCACTTTCCACTTTCAAAACAGAAAAAGCCTTCCCTTTTCATAGCCTGGAAAGCGCCCATATGGGCGTTCCGGTCACGCAAAGAGAAGGCGTTGTTTCGCTACGCCTGGGTAGGATGCAGGATAACCCAGCCCTCGGGGGTGGTTTCGCCCTCGGGCAGGCCGTTCAGGGCGGCGTTCATGGAGGCGATGGCCACCTCGCATTGTTCGTCGCTGGGCTGGCGGGTGGTGAGGCGCTGCATTTGCAGGCCGGGCCAGCGCAGGGCGCGGGTGAGGGGCGTTTCAGCGTGGGCCAGGGCTTTGAGGGCCTCATAGCTGATGCCCGCCACGCAGGGCAGCAGGATGATGCGGCTTAATACCCGCAGGAAGTAATTGGCGCCCAAGTCAAAGCCGGTCAATTGCAGCACCAGCACGTCAATAATGGAATAGAACAGGATAGACAGGATGAACGTCAGCAGCAGGAAGCTGGTGCCGCACCGGGGGTGCAGGGTGGTGAACTGCTGGGCGTTCTTGGGGGTGAGGGGCAGGTCATGCTCGTGGCAGTACACGGTTTTGTGCTCCGACCCGTGGTACTGGAAGGTTTTGCGCATGTCGGGAATGCGGCCCACCAGGCCGATATAGGTGATCAAAAGCACAGTGCGGATCAGGCCGCTGACCAGGTTTTTGAGCAGCAGCGTACCGCCGGAGGCGTTCTGCGGGAACAGCATGATCACCGTGTTGGGCAGCAGCACGAACAGGCCCACGCTCATGGCTAAGGCCAGCACCACGGCCACGGCCATGACTACCTTGTCCACGTTCTTGCCGAGCTTTGCCGCCAGCCATTTTTCAAACTTGCTGGGCTCCTCCTGGGCGTCCTCGTTGCCGGACATTTTCATGCTGTCCTCCAGCACCCGCATGCCCAGGCCCATCATCTGCACCATGTTCACCGAGCCCCGGATGAAGGGCAGGCCCATCCAGGGATGCTTCTTGGAGGGGGCCTCATAGGCTTCCCGCTTTACCACGATATCGCCGTTGGGGCGGCGCACCGCTACGGCTACCGCGTCCGGGCTTTTCATCATCACGCCGTCCAGCACCGCCTGGCCGCCGATATCCGCCCGGGGGCAGGAAGCGCCGGTTTCGTTTTTCTTCGCCATAGATGATCCTTTCAAATATGTATGATATTTTGACACAATGCCCCGAAACGAGAAAAGCAGCACCCTCCCGTGTACGGCGGTACTGCTTTTATGGGGCTTAGATGCCGAAGCGCTTCTTGAAGCGATCCACGCGACCGCCGCTGTCCACCAGCTTCTGCTTGCCGGTGAAGAAGGGGTGGCACTTGGAG
>JAFWQM010000167.1 GCA_017509065.1 Clostridia bacterium | reverse complement strand
TGATTCCTTCCGCAGTGAGGGCCTTGGCGATGCCGTAAGGCGTCATGCCCTGGAGAAACATGCTGTAAATGCGGCGGACGATCACGGCCTGTTCCTCGTTCACTTCCAGCGTTCCGGTCTCGCCTTTGTCGTATCCCAGGAAACGGCCATACGGCACAGCGACCTTTCCGTCCGCCATCCGCTTCCTGTGCCCCCAGGTCACGTTCAGGGAAATGGAACGGCTTTCTTCCTGGCTGAGGCTGGACATGATGCTGATCAGCAATTCCCCCTTGCTGTCGAAAGTCCAGATATTCTCCTTCTCGAAGAAAACCTCAGTGCCATGCTCCTTCAGCGCCCGAATGTTGGAAAGGCTGTCCACGGTGTTCCGGGCGAAGCGGCTCACGCTCTTTGTCACGATCAGATCGATGCGCCCGGCCAGCGCGTCGGCGATCATCTGCTGGAAACCTTTTCGTTTGGCAGTGGAGGTTCCGCTCACGCCATCGTCGGTGTACACGGAAACGAACTCCCAGTCAGCCCGCGACTTGATGTAGTTGGTGTAGTAATCCACCTGCGCTTCATAGGAATTCTGCTGATCCTCGTTTCCCGTGCTGACGCGGGCGTATCCGGCCACCCTCCGCTTCTTTTGCGCTGACAGCGGAGCGGCGGTGTGCAGCGCCAGTGTCGCCGGTATCGTCCTTACGTTTTTTGCCATTGCGCTATCCTCCCATCGGTAAAATGGTACTCCATGCTGCCGTCCGGTTGGACGATGATCCTTTCAACCTGATCGGTGAAAGCAGCCTCATTCATTTCTTCTGCCCCCATCATGTGTGCGCTGATACGCCGCAGGTGGGAATCAGGAATGTTAGGTGCGTGATGGGCAGGATCATGATCGGCCCCTGCCCGCTTTTTCCCGATGCAGTACCAGTAAATCCACTTGTTCGCGCATTTCACCCGATGATATGGCAATCCGCAGGCAGCGCAGAAAACTTTCTCCTGGAAAGCGTCTGTAACGGTGGTCGTGTGGCGGTATCTCGACAAGTGGAGGTTTTCCCATTCCTTTGTCCCGCCATCCGCCAGTGTGAACAGCAGATTCTCGTTCTGCTTAACCGTTATGGATGCGACCTGTGCCATGAAAATATCTTCCCGAAAGGCCGAAAGCCCAAGAACCTGGGTGCAGATTGCTTTCAGGGTGTCCTCGTTGAAGTTTACGCTGTCGCAGTGCATTCCCGGTTCCTTTTTCGCCCTGCATACCCATTGGATATACCGCCGCCCTTTTGATGTGCGTGTGTTCCGGCTGAACGGCATCCCGCAGCAGCCGCAGGTAATTTTGCCTGTAAAGCAGTAGGTGGGATTCAGCATAGCGTTTCTCCGCGCCATCTCAGCCTTGACCTTTTCATAGTCGTCCCGGTTGATGATCGCTTCATGGGCGTCTTCGTAGTAAAACTGCGGAAGCTGGCCCCGGTTGATTACCTTCACTTTCGTCAATGGGCTCTCCATGAAGGTTTTCTGCCTGCGGATATCGCCGGCGTAGATTTCGTTGTGGATCAGGGTGTTCAGGGATGATTCCTGAAAAAGGGAACCCTGAGTGGTGCGATGCCCAGCGGAATTCAGTTTGTCGCAGATCGCTTGCAGGGAAAGCCCTTCCAGGTACATGGAGAAGATGGATCGGACAATCTCCGCTTCTTCGGGGATGATCACATACTTGTTTTGCCGTTCGTCAAAACGGTATCCCAGGAGATGCTTGTTCGCGGTTCCGACCGTCCCTTCCTGAAAACGCTTCCGTATGCCCCATTTGCTGTTTTCTGAGATGCTGACGCTTTCTTCCTGGGAAAAAACAGCGAGGAGAGTGAGCATCAACTCACCCTCCTCGGTCATGCTGTTTACGTTTTCCTTTTCAAAGCGCACCTCTACACCGATGTCCCGCAGATGGCGAACGGTGGAGAGAAGATCAACGGTGTTTCTGGCGAACCGGGAAATGCTCTTGCACAGGACGATGTCGATCTTCCCCGCGTCGCATTCCTCAATGAGCCGCTGGAACTCCGTCCTGTTTCTCGTGCTCGTGCCCGAGATGAATTCGTCGGCAAACACCCCCGCATAGGTCCATCCCGGCGTCTTCTGGATCAGGTCGCTATAGTAGCTGATTTGGGCGGAGAGGGAATGCATCAGCCTGTCCGTCTCGCTGGAAACCCTGGCGTAAGCCGCAACCCGCTTGAGCGTAGGGGCCAAAGGCAAGGTGCTGGCCAGCTTGGTGATTATTTTTTCTGTGGCTGGCTGCTTTATACTTTCCTTGTCCGTGCTTGGCAGTTTTATGCCTTTTCCGTTCACGTTCGGCTCCCCCTTTCAAAGATGGTAGTGGTATTACGCCATACATTTTCAGGAATAGCAAGGGAAATCTGCCAGTAAAGCGCCTATACGGGGAGAGAATTTCTGCCGGAGAATTGTATCAATCTGAACAAATTCTTCCCTGGTCAGGGAACCAGCTTTCAGCAGATGGATAGCGATATCCCTTGCGGCCAGGTAGTCTTTTTCTGATTGGAACTGTATCGAGCTGAACTGCGTCAAGCTGAACTGCGTCAAGCCGTCATCGCCTTCTTTGCGAACCGGGCCGCCACATAACAGTCCCGAGAGCAGTATTTCCGATGGTTGTTTCCGTAAGCCTGGAACTCGCCCCCACACTGTGCGCAGATAAAAGGATAGAGCGCTTTCCGATGGAGCATTTCGGGATGCTTATTCCACCAAAGCTGCCTGCATTTGTCCGAACAAAACAAACGCTTTTTCGCACCATTTAGCTGGGTGAAAAGCTGGCCGCATTCTTTGCAGGGTTCACCCTGGCCTAAAATAAGAGAGGGCCTGGGCCGGGAAGAGGGCCTGGGTTTTCTGCATTTCCTGGCGCAATAGCTCTTAACAGTGCCCAGCGGAAGAGAAAGCCGCGCCGCAATACTCTTATACCCCAATCCCGCTGACCGCAGGGACTGGATCGCTTTTTTCTGCTGATCGTTTATTCTCGCCATATGGGCCTCCTATTTACTACTCCAATTTACTGTTCCTGTTTACTGCGCTTCGGGATATACCTGCCCGCCGGCCTCATCGAACACAGCATACCCGGGGTGTGTATCAGCACAGTTTTTTGCGTATTGGAAAACATGAAACGCGCCGAGCTGTGACGCTTTGTCATTCCAGCTTTTCCGCACACGGAAAAATACGGTTTTGCGGTATTGATCGTAAAACCGCTGGGAAAAGGAAGCCCGCCTGTCCTGGGCTTCGACGCATTGGTCTTTCGGGCGCTCATATTGCAGCATGACTGCGTCGGAGGCTTCCCGGACGGAGGTTACGTTTCTGAGCGCGGCCAGCAGCTTCGACCCCAGTTCCTGCCGGACGAAAGCAAGCTGCATGGCGCAGTCTCCAATAGACGCACCGCGTTCACGCGCAAAGGCTAACAATTCCTCTTTCCGGCTGGGGTACGTCCACTGGGCGAGCCCATAGCCGTGGCGGTCATCCGCGAAATGCGTATAAGCGCCGTTATCGACTGCGGCAGTGTATTCCTCATCTGTCATCCCCAGCGCTTTGTTCCCCGTGGTTTGCAGATTGATGGATTTCAGCCCGGATTCGGCATAGAAATTGCCCATCAGCCCGGCCACGCCGTAATCATTGCAGATAAAAGACGAAAGGGTATTCCAGATGGTTTTCTCGTCGAGCTGGATCGGAGAGGGCTGGTTAGGAACAGGCTGAGTTGGAACAGGCTCCTCAGCAGGCGTTTCTTCCGCCAGCAGCCGCGCCACATCCCGCCGTACCGTATCCATATCTTTTCCATACCGTTTGAACCAATCGTAGATGTCGCTATGGTTGCTGCCCAGCCCCAGCTTATAACTGTCCTGATGGCAGAGGATTGTGGGAACGGTTACACCGCCGCAGTCGGCAGCGCCCAGGGGATCAATGTGATATAACTTGCAAAGATAGGCCGTGATCTCACAGGCTTCCTGATACACCTTGCTGAAATATCCGGCATCATTCTTGTTATCCTCGCAGATCTCAAACTGAATCCAGCCGTTGTTGCAGCTTCCCTGTCTGCCGGAACCGCATCCCCATGGCCGGTAATCCCAGGGCATGGTTTGCACCGTGGTGACCGTACCATCGGCCAGTTTGCCGATCCAGCAGTTCATGCCCGCTTTCCGGGTCACGTGATTCCAGTCGTTATTGTACTGATTCTTTCCAAGCCTCTCCAGCCACTCCGCCCGGTCAGGCGCATCGTCGCTGGGCTGGACATACCGCTTGAGGTTGGGATTGTTGGCTCCCGTGTCATGCCACAGGACGCCTTTGATCTTCATTTTGCCGGTGCCCCTGTAGCAGGAACTCTGGGTTTGCATACAAACCAGGGGCGGATTCTTTTCACTGTATTTCATATAGCCCTCCAAAAGAAAAAGGGCGGCCAGTTTCCCAGCCGCCCGAATCGTTGATCAGTTATTCAGTGCGGTATTTACGCTGTAGTGCTATTTTCATTGTAATGGTTTTACGTTGTAATGGTTTTACGTTGTAATGGTTGTACGTTGTAATGGTTGTATGCTGAAAATGGTATTTATGCTGTAGTGGTGTTACGTTGTCATGATTTTCAATAGGTGGGTATTACGTTGTAGAACACTTCGCCAGCCACCATTTCCTGCTTGTAATGGATGAACAAGTCTTCCACCGTCACGCACATATAGCCATTATCATACAGCCATTCCGTGATGAGCTGGCAGAATTCCGCGGCATTGTCCACGGTATCGTGCAAGCGGATGATCGCCCCATCGTGAACCTGCTTCTTCACGGTGTACAGCACTTCATTGGGCGGCCTGCCGCCGCCATCCCCGGCGTCTACATCATAAGCGATCATGGGCAGATCAACCCCCGCCTCAATGAAACGCTCAAAGCGATTATATGGCGCACGGAACAGCCAGGGGCTTAATCCCCAGGTGGCGGACGTCAGCGCTTCCATGCGCTGGGTATCTTCCTGAATATGATCCGCCGAGGACTTGCTGGCATGCCTGTAGTGGTGGCTTTGGAGAGAATGAAGCTCATCGTGCGCCCGGAGAGCGATGTCGGGATTCTCTTCGATCTGCGTTCCGATCATGAAGAAGGTCGCCTGGGCCCCGTTTCTCCGCAGCGCGTTCAGCACTTTCGCGGTATTCTCGTATACCGGGCCGTCATCGAAGGTCAGCGCCACCATTTTATACCGGGAATTGTCCGTCTGACGCTCCCCGTAAGCGGTCATCATGCCCCGGAGCGCGTTATATGGAATGGTCACATACAGGAGAGAGGTTTCATCGGGATAGAGCGTTTTCGCTTCGTATACCAGCGTCAGGCACACCGGCCCCAGCAGAAAAGGCGTATTCATGAGCGTTTCCTTCCGGCAGAGGCCGTTGAGCGCCGCGTAGTTTGCTTCCTGATTTGCGAAGTATCCGTCCAGCTCGCAATAGGCAATCTCAGCCAGCACATCCCAGGCTTCGCTTTCCTCGCCCAGGATATCCACCAGCGTTACCTGCTCGCCGGACGCCATATCGAAAACCCGGCAGACAAAGGGAGAACGCAGCTGTTTCCTGTTGTAGCTCTCCCTGGCAAGCACCAGGAAACTCAAACAGCTGTCCCCGGATCGGGTATTTACCACATGGATATCCAGCCGGCTGTTCCGTTTAGGGCTGGCCGTTCTTTGAAGCCCAGGAGAAAACTGCGCGTCGAAAGCGTCCACAAGGCCGTTGATTTCTTTATCCACTTCCGGCCGCGTGGTATGCACATACTCCCTGGAAACGAAGGACTGGCCGTTGTTGGTTTTTCCTTCAGATACTGTGTAAGTGACGTGAAAGCAATCGGGGAAAGCATATGCTTTCTCCGCAGAAGCGGATAAAGGCAGGGAAAGCACGAGGCACAGAGCAAGACACAGGGCGAGGCATAGAGCAAGCAGTCGTTTCATTGGCATCCCTCCATTACTCATTTTCGGATTTGTCCTTGGCGGCATTCTCCGCTTCCTTTTCAGTGCGGTGATGCAGCTGGGATAGGATTTCTTTGAGCTTCTCGGGAATGGGCAGGCCGATGTAGGCGGCGTTTTCCAACAGGGAAAGGCCTTCATTGCTCAGGTAGAAGCAAATAACTGCGCCGCGCAGCGCGCTGCCGGTACCTACCACATGAACATCCACGATATTGGCGATGCCCACCATGATGAGGATCAGGGCTTTCTTGAAGATGCCCCTGAAACCCACTCTGCTGGACAGGGTTTTATCCAACACGGCGCACATGATGCCGGTGACATAGTCCAAGGCCATGAAGATGATCAGGGCGATCAGCAGTCCATCCAAGCCGCCCAGAAAAAAACCGAGCCAACCGCCGATGGCGGTGCAGGCTACCTGAATCTTGGCCCAAATCAGATCAACAGAAAAATCATGCATAGAAAGTATCCTCCTTGTTTCGTATAGAATAATAGCGAGCTCTTTTGCTCACTTTTCGGAGCCCCAACGCTCACTTTTTGGTGCCCCTATGCCCACATTCTGACGCTCTTTTTCGGAGCCCCAATGCTCACACTTTGGAGCCCCTTTTTTCTTCAGAGCTTTTTCAGCAGAGTATCAATCGTATCAGATGTACCGCACCATCTTCCCGCCTTTTTCAAACACATAGAAAAAACAGTGGTGTTTCCGGGCCGTGCGCTGATTCTTTGCCTGCCAGTCAGCGGTCAGCCTGTTTTTCGCCAGCAGGACAAACAGATCCCTGGGATAGAACCCGATCCTGACGGCTTCATTGCAAATGAACACATGGCTCAGATACTGCGTTCCGCTGCTCACCTTGTCCATGCATTTGAAAATTAAAATACCGTGCGGCTTCAGCACACGGTACGCTTCTTTCAAACTATCGATATAGAATTGGTGCAGCGCCTTTTCATTGGGATACACCCCAAAGCGCCGGTTAATGATGTTCCCGATCTTGTCGGACAGGGATTTGCCTGTCGTCGCCAGGAAAGGCGGGTCGAAGATCATGCAGTTCAGCGTGTTATCCTCTATGGGAAGATGGCGGCAGTCCGCCTTCTCAATGCCAGGCCCGCTGGGATACAGGTCAAAGCGCAGCCGGGGCTGCTTGATGAGACCGTCCTTGTAGAACTGCCCCTTGCTGTAGGTGGGATCACAGTCGATCACCCCAGCCGGAACATGCAGCCGGAGAATACTCAGGAGAATCTCCGTCTGGTCATAGGAAATGCTGCGGATAATGTCCAATGGAATCACCCCCGATCCTTATGAGAAAAATCCAGGTACCTGGGTATGGCTGCTTTATATTCCAAACGCTACCCAGTCACAATCGCGCGCTGTACTGTAAGAACCGCCTACGGTCACATAGCACCCGGATGCGGTTTTGCTGTATACTTTTATCACACCTCCGCTTCCTGTCCAGTTGCTGCCGGTGGTCGCGTAGTTTATGACGACATACGGAGCCGCCGTGAACCCTGCGCTGGAATAGTCGATATACACATTTGTACTGGAACTGACGCTGACCGTGCCATAGGCGATTTTGAAGGGCAGCCGGGCGGCGGGGATTGTTCCGGCGGTCAGGTTGGAGGCATTGTTCGCGCCTAAATTGCTCCGGGCAGAAGCGGCATCAGCCGCCCCTGTTCCCCCGTTTGCGATGGGCACCGGCGACGCCATCCCGGAATGAAACACCCGGTAGGCGTACCATGTCCCAGCGTCCGCCACGCGAAGCAGCACCGCGTTGTCCAGGCTCGGAGCATAGCTTTTCGTCCTTACTTCCAGCATCCGCCTGTTGTTGCCGGACGAATCTTCCCATGCGGCAAAAGAGGACGCTCCCGCATAGCTGCCCTCAAAAACAGTGCGGTTTGTCGTATCGTTATAGGTGGGTACCAGATAAACAGAGGGGTAAAGGTAGCTCTGAATATTCAGATTGCCCGTCATCGTGTCGCCGGTCTTGGATACCGCGCCGAGGTAATACCGGGCCAGCGCTGCGCTTGAAGCCCCTGTGCCGCCGTTTTCAATGCTCAGCGGCGAGGACAGCTTCAGCGGCCACCCTAAATCCACACACCCGGACGTTTCCGCGATCTTCCCGAAGGCTATGCCCTGGCCGTCCGACAGAATGTCCATGATGACCTGCTTCGTGCCGATGCTCACGGACTGTTCCACATAGGCAAAGGAATCTTTCAGCCGGATTTTGATGTCGTAGCTGTAAAGCGGGCTGAAACTCTGGGACAGCACATGGTTGAGAACGGTAATGTCATACTGCCCGGCAGTGGTAGAGCTTTCAGCCAGCGTCCATGTTGATGCGGTGGACAGTTTGTAGTAGACGTAATACTCTGTGGCGTTCGCGTTGCCCAGGCTGGAGATCGCCCCACGGAATTGGATGCGGACATAAGAACTATCCCGCTGCGATTCTGTGCCCGCCGCATTGCAGCGATCCGCCGCGAACTGCCGGATGGAGGGATAGGAGTAATCCAGGATAGTGAGCGACCGGGTATCCGTGGAAGTCCGTCCGCGTGAATCGGTGACGGTAACGGTCAGCGTCATATTCCCGGAAAGGGATAGATATTTGCTGGCGGTAAAGGAGGCCGTCGTGTAGGTAACGCCATCCAGCGTGGCGCGGTATGCTGTGATCGTACTCATATAGCGGCCCAGGGCCGTGATGGTGACGGTAGGCTTGCTCAGCCCCCGTACATACGAGCCAATGGTCTGCTGGACGGTCGTTTCGCTGTCCTGATGGGTTATATCCGATATGTACGGCGTAACCCAGGATGGCAGCGTCGCGGTCAGCGTACACGTCCTGCTGCCGGTCAGCACCCCGCCGTAATAGGTATCGCAGGTGATGGTGACCAGGCATGACGTGGCGTTGGGGATCTCATAGGCCAGGGACATGGGAACCGTCCAGGCCGTGGAATCCCCAACATTCGTCCCGATGGTTCCGTTTGTCTGGCCACAGGAATAGGTGAGCGTATGCGTGGCCCCTGTACTCTGGCAGTTGGTGTACACGGTGATGCTGGTTCCCATATCGGCTGACGTGGCTGACAACGAAGGGGAAGAAACCGCTTCATCATAATTGACTGTCAGGGTGACGTCTGTCCACATGAGGTAGTTCTTGGAATACCCCTGGCTGCTTTGCTCCGGGCTGGGATTGTAGATCAGGAAGGTATTGTTGCCCGCCGTGATGTAGCTGGCCATGGCCGTGAGCAGATCGCCGGTAATGCTGTGGGACGTCAGGTTATCATAGAAAGAACCTGTTATGGTGCCCAGGGCCGTCCCAACATAATCCGCGCCTGTGACCCCTTCCTTGGACGCTTCCTGATAATTTGATCTCCGCCAATAAACAGTCTTTGTGTGGCTCGCGCCGTAGCCCGCTTTATCCGATTTGATATCAAAGATCAGGGCGTTGATCACTTTGTTCGTCAGGTTCATGCCGGGAAAATGGATGATGCCCACGTAGTTATAGCTATTGGCATAAAACTCCTGGCAAGCCTGGCCGTTCTTTGTATTGACGGAATAATCCGTGCGCCGGGTGCAGAGCGAAGCGGTATAGGTGACAATTGTGCTCATGCTGCTCTCCTGTTACTATATTTTTACCCCATGTTCGTGGCAGCCAGCCACAGGCGGGGGCATATTTATCCGTTATAGACCAGGGACAGGTTCCCGTTTTCCTGGGGCTCGAAACCAAAACGCCCGATGATCAGCTTCGTCAGGATTTCGGCCTGGGTAACGTACAATTTGTTATTGGACAAATAAGCAACTTCGCTATCATTCATATAAAAAGACAGCCTGTCGTTCACGACGCGGAACGTGAAAGGATTCCCGCTTTTGCCGATGATGAGGCCGTTCTCCCCGAAAGTCATGTAATTACGGATGACGTCCAGCTGTTCTTCCGTAGCTTCCAGGCCGGTGGCCATATCCTGCTGCAGCTGGTTGATCCGCGTCACGGCCCAGGTGTAATTCGTTGCTGTTTGCTCGGAAAGGGTGCCGACCTGGGAGCGCACCTGGGACATATCACTGGCCAGAGCATAGGTGGATTGCACTTCCGACCGGATGCTATCCGCTTCTGTGCTGATCTGAGCGCGAACAGAAGCGAGCTTTAGCTCCAGGGATGTCTCGCTGTCTTCCGGGGCGGCGGTATAGTCGGAGGCCCTGTTGCCTTTTTCCACCTTGATCCAGTGAATCTTGGAAACACCGACAGTCGTGCCGGAAGCGGGCTGCGGCATACGGTATACCCGGACACAGGCATGATAGGCGTCATCCTCCGGCGTTTTGTTCGCGTAATAGAAAGCGGTGAAGGTTTGCGAGACGATCTGCCTTTCCTCGCCGGACACAGGCAATTCGCATTGTTTCGCGTACCCTGTGGACAGCCACACACCGAAAGCCGACACATCGGAAGCAGGCGAAACGCACATGGAGACAGTATATTCTTCCCCCGCTTCCAAAGGTGTAGAAACCTCATACGTCCAGATCAGGTACCCGTTTGATTCGGCTTGCGCGCTGGATTGGAGAATGTAATTCCTGCCGCCGACCTCCAGGTTATCTATGTCCTCCTGCGCTTCTTCCGCTGCTACATACGCTTCATAGGCGATCTGGGAAATGGCCTTGAAGCCGCCGTTGTAGTACCGGAACATGGGATGCTCCGGTGCCAGCACGGCATTGACGGTTGTGCTCATCAAGCCCAGCAGGATATAGGTATATCCGTCCTCTGTCGTGGGAACCGTTGTAGTCAGCACCCCAGTGGCGGGCGTGAACATAGAGCCGTTCAGCGTTCCTTTAATGTACACCGTCGCTCCGGCAGTCCCGGAAAAGCCGGATACTGTGCTTGCCAGGGAGAAGGCCGTGCCCCAGGAGATATAGTTGTTCGTCTGGGTCAGGGCGGAGGTTTTGTAAGCTGTGCCCACATACAGGATCGGCTTGGTCACATCGAAGGCTGTCGTGGAGAGCAGCATGAGCTTTCCGGCGCTGTTGAACACCCCCAGCTTCCCGGCCGCAATCGCGCCGACGGCGGTAACGGAAGCCTTATAGTTGATCCTGTCGTAGTAGTTGGTGGTTGTGTCCTGGTTCCGGTTGATCCACCAGCCGGTATAGCTGCCGCTGCCCGCAATAGGCGTGTTGGCCCGGTAGGTCATCAGGGTAATGTTTCCAACGGCCACATGGGTTGTGCACCGGGTTGTTCCGTTGATGTAAACGGGAACAGCGCCAGTGGTCTGCCCGTTCGACAACGTGAGATTCAGCGTAGCGTTGGACGAAGTGCCCGCGAACGGCAGCCAGTACAGGATAGACTGCCCGTCCCGCAGTTCAGAGAAGGTTGCGTTCCCCGTCCAGGCGTTGGTGGAAGCGGCTTGTGTGCCTACAACGACCTCTGCGGTCGCGTCCGAAAGATCGGCAATGGTGTACTGCGCCTGCGCGATCATAAACATCACCTCCCTCAATCAGAAAAAGAGGCGGAGCGCATTTACTCTACCTCACACACAAACACCGTTTTCACATCCACATCGTCCCCGTCCACATAGATGACTTTACCGCTGGCATAGGCCGCGCCGCTGTCCATGGGATCACCGTCCTTATCCCGGCGGTACCAGGTATAGGTTTTGGTGTGCTTGTAAGTAGCGTTGCTGGTCACATCCACCCAGGCGGAACCGCTGTACCGCATGAGCTTGGTGGTAGCGGTGGTCGTATCGATCTTGTAGTAAAAATCTCCGGTTGCGGGCGAAGAAGGATCAGAAGCGGAGAAGGTGGTGCTTTTCAGGGGATCAACCTCTGCTCCGTTCTGCCACAGGCGGCAGATCAGGCAAGTCGTACCCACGGTATTTTTGAAAATGTCGCCCGCCGTGCTGTCGATGTCCGCCTGGTAATTATCCGTCTTGTCAATGAGGGTAATGACGTCCGTGTAGGTTTTGCTGGAGTACGTCATCGTACACTTATAGGACGCCATGCCAGTAACATCGGAACCGTTGACTGTGAGTGAAGCGCCGGTCTGCCCGGAAATGGTTGTCCAGGAACCGTTGGTATATTTGGCCCAGGCATAGGTCGCGCCGCTGGTGATGGCGGTGGTGCCGGAATAAGCCGCTGTCTGGATCGTCAGGCTTCCTTCCCCGTTGTTGAACACCGTTCCCTGCGGGGCGTACAGGGAGAACACGACCGGCGTGGTGCCGGAAGCGCCGGTATTGACTTTGCTCCACTGAATCTGCAGCGTGGTGCTGACGGGGGACGTAATGGGCACGTTGACCACACCGTTCAGCTGGCCGGAACCGCCCAGGGTGGAGTTGGCTGCAATGGTGATGGTAAGAGGGATTTCATTATTTGAAGCGCTCCCTACGGTAACGGTCATGCCAGACGGCTGGCCGGTGGGGGTGCCTACGGTGGGCGTTACCTTCGTAGTACCGGTATAGGCCACCACATTGCAGGTTTTTGTGGTAGCGGCAACCTTGCCATCCTTGGTACCGGCGAACGTCATGTTTTCGTTCGATAAAAAGACGATGGAAGCATTCTGGCCAGGATTGCCCTGTCCGCCTGTCGCGCCGTCTGTTACCTTGTAGATAGACGTGGTGTCCCCGATGGAGTTGTCGCTGGTGGTGATCCGAAGGATGGCTGTTTCTCCGACCCAGATGGCGTGAGTGGGTTTCACAACGAGCGATGTCCCTGTGATACTGGCGTTATCGGCGGTCGTGGGATAATCCGTCCAATTGCCGGAACTGTTCTTGTACTGCCACTTTCCCATCGTGACATTCTGGAGATTCGCGGTCAGGGTGATCTGCGTGGGAGCGGCCGTGCCCTCGTTGTCATACTTGAAGACCTGCTCACCGCTGATCCAGGCGGATTTAGCGTTCTGGCCGGTTTTGATCAGTGCGAAGGAAACATCTGCCGTGGCATTAATAGTTAATCCCGTGTCAGGATCGACGTAAGCAACATAGGCGATGTACGTAAGAAGCCCGCTGGTAATGGACGACAGCTTGTTCTGATTGACAGTCAGGATGTTGCCGCTGACGGTTTCGCCTGTCGCCAGGCTTGCCTCGGAGCCGGAGCCTTCTTTTCTTTTCCATGTGATTGTCAGCCCAGAAGCGTTCAAGGCGATGGCAGTCTGGTTGGCATAGATGACGGGTGTGATCACCAGCTTTCCCGCTGTGGTCGTCCAGTCCGGGCTATAGCTGTTCGCGTTCACATCGTTGATCTGTGTCCGGGGCTGGTTCGCCCCCAGATAATAGGACAGGCTTTTCCCGTCGGAAAGGTCAATGATCGTTTTCGATCCTGTGGCAATAATAGGCACGTGTATCTCCCTCCTCCAAAAATATGTAAAAGAAAAGCGCCTCCGCAGAGACGCTTCCCTTATATCAACAGGCTGTGTTCTTCTCGCTTTCAGTTGTTGTCCAGAATTATTGCTTATCGTAATACTGGTTCATAAGATTCATGACATCCTTCGGACTGCCGCTGAGAATCAATCGCACGCCTGTTCCAACAGGATCAGAAGCAAAGCGCAATTCAGCTTCCGGGCTGCATTCTGATATTTTCTCACAGAAGAAAACGGATGCGGTCAATGCCTCTTTGGCAGCCAAATCGAGAATCGTGCACATCTTGTCGTTGTTGTAAGGCTTTGTGCCCAGGAAATCAAAGACGATTGCATTCTTCTTTGCTTTTATCGACGGCTGCACTGCTTTGTTTTCGATAAATGCCAGAACCTGTTCGTGAGTAAACACCCATGCCCCGTCGATCTTCTCTCCTGACAGAAAACCCGTTGTAATGTAAGTTCTGATTGTTCGTGTTGATAAGCCAGTGATCATTGCAAGATCATTGATTGAAAAAGCTTCTTTCATAATGTGAACCTCCTTGTTTTTTCGGTTTTATTATAAGCCCCCCACAAGGAGATATCAATTTGAAATATAACGACTTTTTCATACCTGCGTGGTGGCACGGAAAGCATACTATTCCTTCAACAGCTCACAGTCATAGGTCGCGCTGTACAGCACATCCCTGGTGGTCAGCAGGATGCTCTTCATCCCGGTATGCGCGGCATTCCACAAAGCGTCCGCTGTTGTATCCGCCGACTTCCTTTTCCATTGAAAACGGGCAGCAGGAAGGGTGTCTGTCACATTTTGGCTGCCATGCCACACCCGTGCTGACAGGGTGGTTTGCTGAATATCCTCGGAGAGAATATCCGACGTGGAGATGATCTCGATGCGGAAGCCCACCAGGTCATCCATATCCGAATACACCCGCTCCACCCGTTGGTTGATGCCAGTATTGCTGGATAGATCAAGGGTCTGCCCAAAATCAGAGGACACATGGCTGGTGGTGATGGCCCCGGCCTTGATATTGGAACCTTCAATCGTCACGGCGGCGATCTTGTCGCCTGTGATGGTTCCGGACAGAATCTCATTCGCTGTGATCGTCGCGGCGGCAATCTGTTCCGCTGTCACCGACCGGGCCACCAGCACCGTGCCGCTCAGCTGCTGCCTGTACTTTTCCTGCTGCAATTCCTGAACGGAAAGGCCGGAAGCCTGGGCGTTGATTTCATAGATCAGGCCGTCGTCACCCCGGATAATCAACCGTTCAGTTGCCAAGGTGCCTGATGTAATCACATCCGCGTTCAGGGAGACAACCTTGGCGTCCGTGATGCTGGCATCCGCGATCTGGGCCGTCCCGACTGCGCCGTTGGCTATTAGGGCGGCAGTGATCGCACCCAGGGCGATCTGCGCTGTGTCTACAGCGGCATTGGCGATCTGGGCGTTGGTGATCGCTGCCTGCGCAATTTTCGCGGTGGTCACGGCGAGGTCTGCGATCTTCGCGCCGGTTACAGCCAGATCAGCGATTTTTGCGGTCACGATTTCCCCATCCAGGATTTTGGCAGCGACAATGGAGGCGTCTTGGATATTCGCCGTTCCGACCGCCGCGCCGCCGATCTTCGCGTTGGTGATAGCGGCGTCCTCGATCTTGGCAGTACCGATTGCGCCGTCCTCAATGTTCGCCCGTTTGATCTCGCCCGCGCCGATCTTCGCGCTGGTGATGGCTGCGTCATGGATATTGGCTTCCTGGATTTCGCCGGTACCGATCTTCGCGGTGGTAATGACGCCGTCCTCGATCTGAGCGGTTCCGATGGCAGCGTCACCGATCTTGGCGCGGATGATAGCGGCATCCCCGATCTGCGCTGTGCCGATAGCGCCGTCCGCGATCTTGGCCCTACCCACTGCCGCGTCCTGAATCTTTGCCGTGCCGATGGCAGCGTCCGCGATCTGCGCTTCACCGATGGCCGCTTCTCCCACCTTGGCGCGGGTGATCGCCGCATCCTGGATATGCGCCGTTTCAATCGCCGCCATCTGAATCTGCGCGGAACTGACGGAGCCGCTTTGCAGCTGCCCTGTTCCCACGGAATTGATAGCCAGCTTGCTGCCGGTGATGATCCCGGAAGGAAGCTGCCGGGCGGAGATCACATTGCTCTCCACCGTATCGGCCACAGTCCCCAGAGTCATAGAGGTGTACTTTTTCAGCAGGCAGTCGTATGTGTACTGGGTCATCCGCATGGACACCATGACCCCGATCCGGGGAGCCTGCACACGAACAGCGTCCCCCAGATAAATGGTCTGCAAAAACCCGTAGGGCTTGTATTCTTCCGTATCCGGGCAGTTGATAAAACTGACAGTCAGGGTAACAGTCGGAAGATCGCAGCCTGCGTCAAACTGCGCCTGGGCCGCTTCCCGCATTTCGATATAACACTGTTCTTTGGTTTTCGGCTCGTCCTGATCCTCAGACTCCTTCGCGTCCGAAACCGGCAAGTGTATCCACTTGGGATGGGGATAGGCTTGGATGTTTTCACTGTCGAGAAACAGTTCAGGCAGGTACAGCACCTCGCCGTCCTTGTCCTGACCAGTGGGCATGATTCGGGTCACCACATCCGAAACATCCACATCGTAGCTGATTCCCAGCAGGTTCTTGCCTTGGCGGATCTGCACGTTGGTATCCTTGCCCACACGCTCTACCAGAAACACATCGAACCAGTCCCTCTGAAGCTCCCCACCGTAGTTGGCGATGAACCCTTCGTCGCCCATGATGGCGTCCGCGGGATTCACATTTTCAAAGGCCACATCTTCTGCTGTACTGGAGAGATCGGAATAAAAGGTGAAGCCGTGTTCGGAAAGGCAATGACTGCTGATCCCCTGAACGACGGAAGCCCCCGCCGTGGAGGACGAGGGCTTGTAGGACTGGATCATGTTGTCCATGAGATCATAGAAAACATGGCGGGCATATACCGATACCTTGTCCAGTTCCGGCACTACCCGGTAAATGCGGAAGGGCTGATCACGCAGCTGGCGTTCTTCCACGACGGAAGAAACAGCCTCCGACGCGGAACCTTCCTGGTGATCAAACACCAGATAGGTGGTGGACATATACCCGTGCTTCCCGTCCGGGGCGGTGACTTCATACCAGGAAGCATTTGTTTTTGCGATGACCTGAACCAGAGAGGTGTTCTTGTAAGCAGCAAGAATCTTGTACTCCCTGCCGGGGCCGTTCCGCAGGTTCAGTGTCCCGCCTCTGGTTTCAGCCCCGGAGAAGTCTGTGTGTACCCGCCAGACCTCGGTGTGGTTATCGTCCCCAGGCGCTGTGAAGCTGACGCGGGGCGTCATGGCAGCGGGAACGGGAGCGCGGAGGATGCATCCCTCCACCAGCCGCCGCCACTTTCCATGCGCGTCAATGGGATGCGTCAGCTGCAGCTCATATTCTCCGTTCAGCGTTTCCGTCACCTGGGCGGTCAGAGGAGTGAGTACCCCATTGCCGTTGGTAGAAAAGTCCGCGCAGTCAGCCGGATAAACGCAGATCAATGGGCCTCACCTCCTAGAGGGCAAAATGAAAACGCCGCCCATGTGGACGACGCAAATGGTTTTCCTTGGAAGATAGGATTGTCACAACAGCTAATGGTCGATAATTCGCCGAAATTGACAGTTATCGGTTGCTTCGCCTGATTAACCTTTAGTAATCAAGTAAAAAAATTCTACCCTGCCCTTTTATTACTCATTCCCCTGCAATGTATTCATACGACAGTCCGCTTAATGGCACTTCTTGGGATTCATTCAGGAATTCATCCACCGCCGTTTTGAATTCGCCGCAGATTTCAGTTACTCGTCCGGCATTCTCGACAAGCGGATCAATATACCGCTTCTTTGCGTGAATAACTGTTCCTGTTCCCCGGTTGATCTGATAATATCCACAAAAGTGATTCCAGCGGTTAAGAAAATGATGATTCCGCTTCAGCTTTTCAATCACCTGTTCTTCCGTAGTCCACAAGTCATCCATGCTGATGATCCCTGTATTAACAGCATCCTTCAGGATTATCGCCAGCATTTCCATTGCAAACCGGTCTTCTTCGGAAACATATATCTTTCCCATTTCCAAAGCACCGTAAGCAAAATCAACAGCTGTATCCGCATGTTGAAAAGCCAGTTCGGGTACACTCTCTCCATTGATACAGACCTTCAGGTCATCAAGATACGCCCTGGCCTGTTTTTCACTCAGTCGTCCATAGTTTACCAGGTTTCCAAGTGTGTACTCCAGGCGGTCCCCGGAAAGCCTTGGTGAATCGTTATCAGCCACAGGATACCTGTGATAATCCGCTATATCGTCCACACTCATGTCTTCCAGCACTCTCCGGATTTCAGCAGAGCCCGCAATCATCTCGAGCGTCCTGCTTTCCGTAGTTTCCTGTTTCATATGATCACCGGCCATGAAATCGACGACATGCGCAAAGCAGGGAGTCGCTATATCATGGAATGCTGCCGCCAGCGTCTGCGCGGCAGAGTGTGTAAAACGCCAGACAATCATAGCTGTTCCCATGCTGTGATCATACCTGGTATACCGTTCTTTCATTGCTCTGAACACCGGAAAAGATGTATATTCACATCCGCAATTCATCCCCACATGCTGCAGGCGGATTATCTCCGGAACGTCAGACAACTGGCTTATGATCTCCGGTATTTCGCTGTCATAATTCTTCCATATGTCCAAGGAATTTCAGCCCCCTGTCTACTGTCCCCTTGAACAGAAAACTCAAAAGTGTTTCCTGTTCTTCAGCGCGGCGGTCTCTTTGCACAGTTTGACAGGTTCCCCGGCAGTTATCCGCGCTTCTGCCAACTGCCTGATTTGCGCGCACCATTGATCTGTTCTCCGGATGTCATCACAATATTCACGAAGAACCCGATCGCATTCCGACAATGCCGCATCATATTGTGCTTTCGTCAGTTCACCTGAGGCATAAGCCTTGTCCAGTTCGTCCCGGTCATCGATCTTTACATCCCCTTCCGGGGTAAAGATGACATCAAGATATTTGTCGATGAATACAGCGATGCCGTACTCATCATATTCGATCCCCTCAATGATATCTACATACCAGATCGACGGCTGGTACAGCGGGTTCATGGGAACCGGATACTGTTTCCTCCCTGCGTCATGAGCACCGTCCGGGAAATACTTGACCGTTATCACATGGTTGGCGCCATCCGGAATCAGTTCAAGCCAGGTCATGCCGGAACCTGTAACCTGAATTTTTCCTGCCTTTGGCATTTTCCAGTAATTTGCTTTCCCATCCGTCATGCGGATCAGGCAGACCATTCCATGAAACAGCGCTTGATCAATCCTCATTTGGTAGTACGGATAATATTGAAATCCCCATCTGTCCCGGTTCAGACGTTTATGCTTCATGGCCGTCATTCCTCTTTCTTCGACTCATCCCTCAAAGCGGTCCCATTCAGAACCTTACCCTGATGTGGCTCAACAGATAACAGAATCCTTGTTCAGAACAGATTCTGCTTCTTGACATAATCAGGTATTTCAAAGACTTATATCGGGGTGCGCCTAAGGCTCACATCAAATATATCATAAAATATTGAGTTTCGGAAGAGAAAAACCATCATAAATACCGCCAGTTCGGGCTTATGACCACACGTTCCACCGTTCCTGTCCAGCTGATCGCATTCATTCCGGGCTTCAGCACGGGGAACTCGCCGCTCATGTGATCGTTCATCTGGGTATTGCCCAGGTACGCCTCGTGCAGCACGGTGTCAATGACTATGCTCCCGGAAACATCGGTCAGTTCCACGATGGTTGCGCCCACCATGAGGGTGACGTCCCCAGAGCCGTAAACTGTCAGGACCGGCTCGGAGTAAACGCTGCCGGGGTTCGTGATAACCGTACCGGATACCGTGACCGTAATGTCAGGGGCATTGTCAGCATAGAAAAACGGAAAGCACCGGAAGTTCACCGCGAAGGAACAGTGCGGGTTTCCCCGCAGGATTTTTTCAAAAGGAATCTGATTGACGATCCTGGCCTGATAATGCCCGCCCAGCCGGTTGGCAAAGGTCACGGAGCCGCCGCCCTTCAGCCAGGCCGCAATAGCCGGGATCTGCGCAGGGCCAGAGATAAAGCAGGTGGCGGTCAGAAGCAGATCGTCATACACATCTTCGCCTTCCAGTGTGGTCAGGCTGCCGGGCCGCCCCGGAACATTGGTCTGCGTGGAACGCTCCGCGGGAATTGTTATGGGCGGCTGCTCGGATACATGAATCCCGTATTGGCGGCAGTCCGTCCCATTCCAGATAAAATAATCCTTCATGCTCCACCACCTGCACCCGGCTTACCGCAAAGCAATCAGAAAGAGATAGAAAGGCTGCGCCTGATCCATCTTTTCTATATCGGCCCTCTCAAAAGCAATGTAGATGGCGTTCTCATCCGTCCAATGCCACTGGGCAGCAAGCACATGCTTACCGTCATACAGCAGGATGGATTTCAGCTTCTTCGGCAGCGCGGGGAAAAAAATCTCCGCGTCGATCAACGCCACTTGCTCGGGCAGGCTGTCCGTGCCGATATCCAACCGTATGCATTCAACGATCTGCAGGTCAAAAGGCGCATCCGATTTCGACATCGCGCCGGATACGACCTGGTACAGCGCGTCCACGGTAATGCTGGGGACCGGCTCTGACGGCAGATATTCCGCTTTTGCGCCGGTGGCCATCATGATCCCGCACAGGACGATAGCAGCCGCAAGCAGAAGCACAAGAAACCAATGAAATCTGTGATTATACTCGTACATGTTTTACCTCCATGCCATATTCTTTTCTGTTTTCATTCACAGGACAGCCACATTTCTCTGATAGCATTTTACCATCGAAGGTTGATGTGACTCCCTTCTTCATATAAATCACTGTCCCGCCCCATCCGGCTGAAATAAGCGCCGGGCAAGGCGGGACAGACGATTTTGGAAGATTATTCTCGAACTATTTCTTGAGCATTTTCTTTGATAAATCCAGCAGTAAGTCAGACAAAAGATAGTTGCCGGCCTTTATTCCCCGCCGCAGATCTATCCTCGTATCCGTTGCAAGCGCTGCAAGGTCTTCCAGCTTTTTAGCCAGAAGCATTTCATACTTCGCTGTTTTCAAAGTAACCACAGGATAATAAGCGCATAACAGTTCTTCTCCCTCCAGATGAACAAGCATACCGTCCCCGTTTATATCTCGGAGAAGTACGCAATGGATTGCCTTTTTTGTTTCCCCGATCAGTCCGTTCCGGTGTTTCTCGATGAAGTCATCTTTCCCTTCATAGTACAGGGTAAGCCTCATCCCACCTTCCAGGCATTCTATCGTATCCATTAGTAAAAAGGGCGTTGGTTCCTTTCCTTCCAAAAGGGCCTGCACTGTTTCCTGACGTATATCCCACGGGTCGTCCCAGGATTTGCCGTGGAATGGAAAGAATAGCGCTTTGCCCGTATTTCCCGCTGCCATAATGACCTCTTCATATCTTTTTCACGATGTCCTGTCAGTAGGACATGATTTCCCGCTTCATAGTATAAGCTATCCACGTGTCCTAAATCAAGACATCTGGAGCAAAAAATGAAGAGAATCAAAGATACTGAAATCCATCGAAAGATGAATGTTACCGGCAGCGCCATCAGGAAGAAACGGGAAGCGGCGGGATTAACGCAGCAGGAACTATCCCAGCAGTTGGAGACAATTGCGGTATATATCTGCCGAGGTTCCTTATCCCGGATAGAAAACGGAACCCGTATCGTATCTGATATTGAACTGATGGGGCTGGCGGAGATTTTGAAAGTCCCGGTATCAGAATTCTTTCAGGAGGAATAGAGCATCGGCTGTTCAGAACAACACCGATGCTTTTTTATGCCATCCTCAGCCCTTTGCCGCGCTGCTGCCGTTTGGTGAGCGCGGCGATTTCTATTGCGAGAGAACGGATATCAATCTCGTCCCGGATAATAAAGGAATTCCCGGACAGGTTCACGCTGCTCTGCTGATTGTAGGTTTTGTTGGTCGTGCTGCCGGACACGGCGCCCGCGCCGTATGCCGCTTCATCTGTCAGATACCGGGCGGCGTTTCGGAGAATGCGGCCCTGGGCCTTGCTTTCTTCCAGTACGCCCTGGCCGAACCCCTTCATGGCCATTCTGCCGATTTCATCCTGGAAAACACGGGAAGGGGAATTGATTTTCAGTTCCGCCTTCGCCGCGTTCACGGCTGCCCTGGCCGCTGCCCGCATGGCGGAAACGACGCCTGCCTGGCCGGACAGAATACCTGCGCGGAGGCCGGCCATTGCGTTTGCGCCGATGGAGCGCAGGGAACCGGCATTCAGAGAAGATGATACAGCGTTTCGGGCATTGGAGCCCACCGTGCTTCCGGCGGAAGAAAAACTGTATCCTGCCATGGCGTTTCCGAGCCCTTCCGCCACGGCAGCCCCGATTGGCGATAGCGTGTCCGCAGTTAGCTGGCCCCGGGCCGCTTTTTCTATCGCGTCAGCCAGCGCGGATGCGTACTGGGACATATCAGCGCCCGCCATGCCTTCGCCTACGCCCTGGGCCACATACTCGCCCACGGGCTTCATTCGCCCGGAGGGGCTGTTGATTACCAGCGCCGCCTTGATAGCGGCTTCCAGATTGGCGGCGACGGTTTCCGCGGAGGAATCCCAGCCCGCGGCGGCCATGCCTTCAGCGATGCCTTCCGTCACGTTCCCGCCAACGCCGGCGGTATCCAGGTCCTGGATGAATTGCAGGATCTTATTGAGATTGTCGATGTCCGCCTGGCCGACTTCCTGCCCCTGCTGGATTGCGGAAACAACCTCGGACACGTAAGCCGAAAGCTCCGCTACGCGGCCGGGAGAGAAGTCGTTCTGCATGGACGTGTTCAGATTGCGGATAATGGCGGCGTCCCCGCCATAGATGAAGTTCCACCACTGGCCCAGGCTGTTCTGAGCGTCTTTGATCCGTTTCTCCGCCTGGTCGATAAAACCCATGAGGGAGGTCGGCATAATGCCCGCCGCTTTGCCCAGCGCGGTTGTCGCAAACTGATCCACTTCAGCGACCTGTGCCCGCATTTCTTCTATGGCTTCTTTGGAGCCGGTCACTTCCGTGCTGATCAGGATATGCATGGTGCCGTCCTGATCCAATACGGCGACGTCTGTGGGCTTGAGCATGTCCGGGGTAACGGCTGTCACGGGGATTTGCACGCCGTTTTTCCAGTATTTCATTCCTGTGTCGTTCAGGGCATGGGAAGGATCTTCGTATACCTCGCTCAGACGGACAATGCCCTGGACTTCCACTTTGTTGTTTTTCAGCCATTGGCGGTAAGCCAGAAGGTCATATCCGCTTAAGCCCACCTGAACGTTCAGCGTCGGCTTCTTTACGCCGGCTGCTTCTTTATATTCCGTGATATAGGCGGTGAATTCTTTCAGCAGCCCGGATTTATCGCAGCCTGTGGCTTCAGAGAACTTGCTGACGAGAGCCTCGATCTGGCTGGGCTTGAGCGCCGTGAGATCCACGTGTTCCGCTTCAGCGTACTTAACGACCATTGCGGAGATGTTGGAAGGCGTCAGCGAGGCAGTAGATGCTCCGCCTGTCACTTCCTCGTACGCCATCACAAAGGCGGTAATCGCGGAAGGAGAAAGGCTGCTTGTGTCCACGCCCTTTTGTTCCAGATACTTGGAGATATAGGCCGTGATGTCGCCCGGCTTCAGCTGGGTTACATCCGTACCGGAAGCAAGCTCCTTATACGCGGACACCATAGCGGTAATGTTCGCGGGCGTCAGGCCCGAAACATCCGCGCCTGTGGTAGCCTCCGCATAGGTCTGAACGTAGGCCACAAGCCCGGAGGGTGTGAGGGAAGCTTTGTCCGCGCCCTGGGGCTGTTCCGTGTATTTGGCGATCAGCGCGTCCACCAGAGGCTGCTGCTTTTCCGCGTTTTCCGCTTCCGTGTAGCCCTGGATAATGGCGTCCGTGGTGATGGCGCCGGGATTGGACGCCCATTCGTTCCAGCGGGCCTGCGCTCCCGTCATGTCCAGATCGGTGGCGATCTTCAGCGCTTCTTCTCCCAGCGCAGTGCCGAACATCTCGTTCAGGCTGGACAGATTGGTATCCCACTTGTTATTGTTCAGATAGGTCTGGATCGCGGCCAGCTGTTCCAGGGCAGAGGAAAAATCTATGTCCGGGAACATGGATTCAACCTCGGCCTGGCTCAGCCCGCTGTCCATGAGGGACTGGATCTGGGTCAGCAGCCCGATGTATTCCGCCAGAGAACCTTCATCCATGCTTGCGGTAAGCGTGTTCAGTTCAGGCAGCAGGGATTTTTTCTCCGCTTCGGTCGCGGCAGCGCTGTATTTCCGAAGCAGGAGCATGAGGTCATTGACCTGGGTTTTGGCTTCCTGGATGTTTTCCTGCTCCCATACAGGGGCAGTCATGTCCGCCAGGAGTTTTCCGTATTCCAGCGCGGCGCTGCGGCGGTCGGCGTTGTACCGCCTGTTCAGGTCTGCAAGCGCCTGCTGCTTTTCCACTTCATCCGACATGAGCTGGATGATAGCGTATTCCGAATCATAGGTTTCATCCAGGTCTTTATGAATACCGGAAAGGCCCTGGGCCGCGGCGACGATAGCGTTTTCATAGACGGAAGCGGCCGCCTGCTGCCCGCGGGCTTCAGCCCTGGCCACTTCGGCTTCCACCTTTTTTCGGATGGTGTCAAAACCGGCTGTTTCTCCGTTTTCGGGGATCAGCTTATACTTGACGGCGATGGCGTTCCGGGTATCGACCAGTTCCTGGAGCCGGACCTTGTTTTTTTCCGTGAGCTTCTCGCCCTGCCGGTACCAAAGCAGCCGGTTGATTTCCTTGTCCATGGCGTCCAGCTGCTTCAGATCATCCGCCATCTGCTGGGACAAGCCCGTATATCCCTGAGAAACCGCTTTGCTTTGCAGCTCTTCCAGGCCCGTTTTGGTTTCTTCCGTCAGCGATTTCCAGGAATTGACCCACTGCCGGACAATAGCGTCGGTTTCATACTTGCCGTCCGACCAGACAGCCAATACCCCGTCCAGCCAGTCTTTGCTTGCTTCGATGGAGCTTCTGCCGCTCTTGACAAAGTCTTCACTGGACATGCCGAAGAAGGAAAGGCCCTGGCTGGAACCGTAGAACGTATCAGCCGCTGTTTCCTTCCAGGACTTTGCGGTGGCTTCCATCCCTTCCAGCGCTTCACGGGCGGCTTTCGCGCCGGAAGCGTAATCGGCAAAGACAGCAATACCGGTGATCACAGCGGCAGCAACGGCCATCCATACAGCGGGAGAGCTTCCCAGCACTTTCATAAAGCCGGAAAACCCTCCGCCCGCGGCCCCAACAGCGGTGGCAAATTTGCCAAGCCCTCCTGTGACCAGGCTGACTCCCCTGGTGATCTTGCCGAAACCCAGAAGTACCGGGCCGATGGCTGCAGCGACAGCCGCCCATTGGATGATCTGTTTGCGCTGGCTTTCATCCAGCCCCATAAACTTGTCCAGCAGATTGCTCGCGCCCTGGATCAGATTCTGAATGGTGGGATTCATATCGTCGCCAATGGTCTGGGCAAACAGCAGCGCTTTGTTTTTCAGGTTTGTGATCTTGCTGGCAGTCGTGTTGTACCGAACCCCGGCTTTCTCAGCCAGTGCGGTATTTTTGTCCCATGCCGACTGCGCCATTTCCTGGGCATTGGCGAACAGCTCGGTTGCGTTCACGGCGCGGAGCATGGTATCACGAAGGCGAATCTCGCTGATGCCGATCTCATCCAGGACAGCAATGGAGCTGACGCCTTCGTCGCTCATTTTCGCAAGGCTCTCTATAAACTGCTGGAACACCTGGATGGGGTCGTTCCGCCATGCTTCCACAAACTGTCTTTCGGTCATGCCGGTGACCCTGGCGAAGTCCTTCAGTTCATCCCCGCCGTTAGAAGCCGCAACCTCCATTTTGATCAGCGCTTTTGAGATGGCCGAGCCGCCCATCTGCGCCTGAATGCCTACTGAAGACAGAGCAGTAGCCAGGCCCAGCACCTGCGGCTCAGTCAGGCCGATCTGCTTTCCGGCGCCTGCGATGCGCATGGACATTTCCGCGATAGGCGCTTCCGTGGTGGCGAAGTTGTTGCCCAGCATGGCAATGGTGCTGCCGATGTTCGTAAACTTATCGTGGGACGTGCCCATGATGTTGGTGAACTTTGCAAGCTGGGTAGCGGCGGTATCGGCGTCCAGATCGGTGGAAGCGTTCTGCAAATCGATCATGGCGCGGGTGAAATCCACCAGGTTTTCTTTGGCGATACCCAGCTGTCCGCCCGTGGCCATGACGGAGTTGATCTGGTCGGTGGATGCGGCCACCTCGGTGGACATCTTTTTGGACGCCGCCGCAAAGTTATCGAACTCCTCCTCTGTGGCGTCAACGGTTTTACGCACCAGGGCGAAAGAGCTCTCAAAGTCCAGGCTGGCTTCGACGGCTGTTTTACCCAAACCAACAATGGGCGTCGTGATGGCGACGGAAAGAACCCGGCCCGCCTTGGTCATGGCCTTGCTGGCCTTGTCGCACTTATCGGAAAAGGAAGTGAGGCTGTTGCCCGCGGAAGTCCAGGCCGATTGCGCCGTGCGAAGAGATGCGGTCGTTTGCTCGATCTGCGCTCTTGTTTCCTGCACGGCGGCTTTCGCACGGTTGAGCGCGGCCTCCGCGTCCGTAACAGCATCCGAAGCTTGCCGGATCTTTTCAGGATCGTTGGCTTGCTTAGCGGCTTCCAGCTGCTCCTTAGCAGCCTTGAGCGCGTCCTCGTATTTTTGAACGGCGGTTTCCTGCAGAACCAGCTTTTCCCGGAGCAGCGTCAGTT
Source organism: Clostridia bacterium (assembly GCA_017509065.1). The sequence continues at coordinate 7,963 of JAFWQM010000167.1, read as the reverse complement.
TGGCGGAAAGGCCCTCCGCGCTCTTATCGACGTTTTTCAGGCCGGCTGTGGCCATACGGAACTTGCTCTCCGCCAGCTGCATCTGCTTGCCGATGGAGGTGATTTCCGCATTGGCTTTCTGAATGGCTTCCCCTGCGGAGTACCAGTTGGTCTGGGACAGGGAGAGGGACTGATTGCATTGCCCGATGGCTGCTTCGGTTTCTTTGACCGCGCCTTTTGCGGCATTCAGCTTGGTGGATGCGGTGGTGACGGCGTCGGCTGCGTTCTGCGTCGCTTTTTTGAGGGCTTCGTTCTGGCCGGAGAGCTTTTTGACCTCGTCCCCTGACGCCCTGTACTCTTCCTTGAGGGCGTCCAGGTTTTGCTTTGCGGCGATAGTGGCGGAGTCGGATTCGCCCAGGGTGCTCTTGTACTCCTCGTACTTGGCTGTGGCCCGCTGCACCTGCTCGCCCAGCTGTTCATGGCGCTGTTTGGCTTCTTCCAGCCGCTGCGCATAGTCGGTCTGCCGGGTGTAACATTCCTGGAGCTTGTTCCGGGCGGCTTCCAACGCCTTGGAATACTGATCCACGGCGGTCTTTTGCAGATCCAGTTTGCTTTGGAGCGCGCCGAGCTGGGAGCCCAAAGCCACGGCGTCCTGGTCAAACTTGTCCACACCGGCAGAGGCCAGTTTGAACGAAGATTCAGCTTCCCGGATCTGCTTGTTTACCGACTGCATATTCCGGGTAAAGTTATCCGTCTGGAGGGACAGCGATACCACCAGATCACGGAGCGTCTCGCTCAAACTGGATCACCTGCCTTATATATCGAAAAAGCGTGACAGCCAGTCACGGCTTCATGTTCGTCCATACTTCATCAATGTACTTATGCTTTGGCGCGGTATTCTCTTTTTCACGCTTCGCTTTCCACGCACGGATCTGAAAATACCCCAGCATATCCATCTCGTCAATTTCCTTCATTCTCCATCCATTCTCCAGAAGCTGGTTATAGGTGGAATAGATGAACTCGGGCAGCGTCAGGAGTGAGAAATCAGCACCGGCCCCGTCTGTTTCGGCGCCGTCTCCTCCTCCGCCGCCTTCGTAGGGAAAGACTCCAGCACGCTGGTCGTTTGCGTCTGCACAGCCATGAGAGCGAAGGCAATGTCGTGCATCAGGCGGTCCGCGGGATAGCCGTCCAGCAGCTCGTCCGGGGTGAACTGGTTCTGGAAAAGCAGGCAGAACCAGTGGATCATGACATCCAGAGCTTCCGCCACGGTCAGCTGATCGGCATCCGACAGATCCCCGCCGTTGACGGCTGCGTTGGACAGTGCAACCACCCGGCTGTACATCTTGGCGGCGGGCTCAATCTCCCGAAGCGCGCGTCCGGTAACAAAGTCAATGCGGTATTCTTTGCCATTCAGTGTGCAGGTTACCATGATTGTGTCCTCCTCTTCATGTTGGTCGTTATGCCGCGCAAGCCTCCATATACGCAAAAGCCAGCCGGTAAAGCGATAGTGGGACTGCCTGTGCTATGGGCGGCTTGCGCGGCTCTTTTTCAGAATCAGCCTCCGGTAGAAGAGCCACCATTGGAAGCAAAGGACGGCTCGTACACAGACTGGAGGAAGGTGGCGGCTTTTTCAGCGGTAAAGCCGTTTTCACCTTCGTCAGCCACAGCCTGGTACTGGCTGTCATGGGTTCTCTTGATGGCTGTCCATTCCACGTCCCCGGTCTGCCGGTTGATGGTCGTGCCTTGCTTGGTGCCGTAATTCTCGGTCAGGGGCTTGGCCCGAACCTTGTAAAGCCAGATATAGCGGAACTTATGATTGGATTTTTCCGACTTGAAGCCCACGGCGAAATACGGGGGCTTGTCCGTCGCGGTGCGGATAAGGACCCCGTTCTCGTCGATTCGGCTGCCAAAGATCATCTCCTGGATGATCAGCGGAATGTCCGCCATTTTGGTTTTGAAGGATAGTTCGGGGTCGGGATACAAGGTTTCGAACTCGACGTCATCAGCATATTGGATAGAAGGATCGGTATTGTTGGGCGTGACGGACGCTTCGATTGCGCCGGCGACCAGCTGAAGATCACCATAGGATAAGGTGGTTTCGTTGTCCTCCGTCAAGGGGGCGATGACCATGTTCTTCAGGCCGATGGTCGAGGATACCGTGGGAGATGCGGCGGGAGTATTGGGCATGTGCGTTTACCTCCTGTTCTATTTCAGGTAAGTTTTCAAAAACAAGAAAGGGCCTCGTTCCAAGCCCGTTCTTTTCAATCAGTGTCACTTGTTATTGCTGATGGCGTCCCTCAACCCGGAACGGATGATTTCATAGGCCTGATCCTCGGTTGTATCGTAGGCAGGACGGATGTATGGATGGGCAGGGGCGGGACCTGGCCCGCCATGGCCGTACTCCACATAGGCGGGATAGTAATCCCCGTCGTCCCAGTCCTTCCGGTGGACGCCAATAGTAATATGTTTTCCGCCGTTGCGGCGCTTTTTCACATTTCCGGTATGAATAGCGCCGTGAAGCTTATTTGTGATGATTTTGGGATCGCGGCTGGCGTTGGCTTTCATCTGTTCCTCAACGGGAACCGCGGCTCTTTCAAGAATGCCGTTGGCAATGGAGCCGCCGCCTTTTTCCATATCCAGCTTTGCGGTCATGGCGGCAATGTCGGTCATGAGCTGATCCAGCCCATCAACATTCATTGGCATCCAGCGGCGCCTCCTCGTACCATACCCATGTCCACTGCACAGTGTATTGGCGGGTAGGGGTGTCATATGCGGGCATATTGTACCCTTTATCCGACTCTTCCCGGATGGAGAATCCGTAGTCGTACATTGCCTTGCGAATCTTATCCCGCATGGGCGTGGGGTCAAAATCGCTCCAGAGGTTGAGGTAGACAAAAGTACGGTAGGACGTAACAAGATCATCCGCGTGGGAGGATTCAACCGTAGTGGATGAATACACCACATACTGGGGCGGCGGATTCTGATCCGCAGAGGTGGCCCGCCAGATCCCGGCGAATACGGGGATGCCAATATCGCGGAGCGCTTCCTGTACTTCCTTCATCCGCTGACCCCCTTGGAGAGGGACGCCTTTAAACCGAGATATGTGCGCTTGAACTGGTACTCGCCTAACGTGGAGATGTTCCATTTTTCTCCCTGGAAACGCACCCACATACCGGGCTTGACGTCCGTTCTGTACCGGATGGTGAAATTGATCACGGCCTCGGTGTTCATGACGTCAGCGGAACGGTAGTGCTGGTTGCCGGCGTCAATGGCCGCGGCCCATACACGGCATACCACGACGTCCTTCGGTTCGGGGTAACCGTTTTCATTGATCTCATTTTCGGTATACCCGATCTCCACCAGATGCTTCAAATCACCCGGATGCGGGCTGCTTTCAAAGTTTTTGTAGCCTCGCAAGGCAAATCACCGTCCTCAGAACATCCTGGCAGGGTCGCGGTAAGGATAGAGAAGCGAGTCGAAGGCCATCCGCATGGCTTTGTATGTGGTCATATCGGGAATGTCGCGGTTTTCATAATGGAAACCGACAAAAAGGAGAAGCGCAAGCCTTACCGGTTCAGGGCAGGGTTTCTCAGCCTCGTTTCCTTCATCGTCTTTTTCAATATAAGGCTCAAAAGATACCCGGCAGTAATCTTCCGCCGCGGCCTGCGCCTGCGCGATCAGCCCGGCCAGGTATTCATCTTCCTCATCGTACTGGATGCGGAGATGCGTTTTTACCTCATCCAGTGTTACGACCATCAGCCATCACCCTGTTCAGCGGCGGGCAGAGCCGCCATGAGTCCGGCAGTGCGGAGCGCGGCCAGGAGGGTATTGAAGTCCTCTTTGAGCCCCGCGATGGTGGTCGCTTCACTGTCCGCCTGGCTTGCGGCGGGAGTGATACCGTTTGCCGAAAGCACGCCCTGCTCGGTGATGGAAAGGCCGCTGCCGATTTTCACGCCCCCCAGGGTATCGGCGGTCGCGGCGGGCAGGGTATAGGCGGAATCCCCGCCGCCGTCAAAAAGCCCTTCTCCGCCTTCGACGCTTGCGCCGGGAAGGAAGGTGAGCTTTCCGCCGATCACCAGTTCATTGCCGCCGTGGGCCATATAGTTTTTCGTGTTATGCGTATCTGGCATTTTTCTTTACCTCCATAAAAGCGGGCCGCCCGAATATGAACGGCCCGCTGAATCATCAGGCTGCGGTGTCTTACGCCTTCATCTGCAGGCACTTGACAGCCTCGGGCAGGATCAGGCGTCCGTCCAGGCGCTCCGTGAGCTTGAAGCCGACCTGGTCGGTCATGGCGTACAGTTCATTGAGCCGCTGCAGGGTGCGCCCGGCGCGGTCCGCCAGCCAGTAATAGCTGTAGTCGCCGTACAGGACGACCTTGTTCCCGGCTTCCACCAGGGGCATGTAGTTGGACATATAGATGCGGGTGTTCAGCAGCATATCGGGCACGCCTTCCCGGATGGAGGGCTGCCAGATGTACTGGCCCTGCCCGTCCTTGAGCTTGCGCAGCGCTTTGATGGCGGCGTCGTTCATGATGAAGGCGGCCTTGCGGCGGTAGCCGGACTTGAGGGAGTGCTGCAGGTCGATCAGTTCATCCGCGGTGATGGCGGTGGAGGAAGCGGTGGTAACGCCCACCTGCGCGCCCAGGGTGGCGTGCAGAAGGCCGATGGGTTTGTGGGAGCCGTCGCCGCTGATAATGGCCTGCTCCTCGGCGGCCCCGGCGCGGCGCTGGAATTCGTGGGTGATGAAGGACGCCATGTCGAAAGCGGAATCCTGCAGCAGTTCCTGGCTGATGCGGATGGCGGTGGCCAGCTTGTGGGCGCCCAGGGAAATCTGGCCGAAGGCCACGTCGCTTTCGGGAATCTGCTGTTCCTCCTCGATCCAGGAAGCACTGCCGTAGTTGGTGACAAGAGGAATCTTCCGGTCGCCGGAAGAAGTGGTGATCACATGCACCAGGCCGCGCATGATGTTCTCTTCCTGGAGGGCCTCCACCAGCTGGTGTTCAAACTCGTCGGGGACGGTATAGCCGCCTTCGGAAAGCTCGCCCACCTGCAGGGCGTCCCTGATTTCGTAGGAGGTGTGGCCGCGCAGCTGGTTCCAGAACGCTTTCTTATAAGCGTCGCTGGCGGTGCCGCGCTTGGGATCGAGGCGGTCGGAACGGTCAGGGCGGCCGGCCAGCATGGGGCTGGCGGGATCGGAGTTCATTTCCCGGTCCATCTGCTCGGCGCGTTCCAGGCGGTCAATGGCATGGCCGAGATTAACGACCTCCTGCTCCATGCGTTCATAGGTCTGGGTGTCTTCGGCGTTCATGACGCCGTTTTCGTCCTGGTGGGCGTCGAGGAAGGCTTTCGCCTGGTCCCATACTTCGCCGCGCTTCTGCCGCAGTTCAAGAATTTTACTCATACGTTCTCTCCTTTGTTTTTTGCCTCAAGGGGCATGATTAAAGCCAGCCTCTTCTGAAGCTGGCTTACAGGGGTGCCGTTTTCGGTTTCCTCCGGGCTGTCTTCCGTGTTTTCCTTCACGGTTTCCCGGCTGGCGGTTTCTCCTCCACCGGGCGGGGCAGCGGATAGCGGCGCGGGAGCCTCGGCTTCCGGTTCTTCCGTTTCCTTTTCCACCGCGGCCGTTTCCTGGGGGCTGGGTCGGGATTGGGCTTCATAGAGAATGCCCTCCTTCATGGGAATGTGTTCATTGCGCGCGGACGCGCTGATTTTATGGCGGTCAAGCCATGCCTGGGCCTTCATTTCCGCATCCTGCAGGGATACGACGCAGTCGTTGGGGCCGGCCTGCCTGACCGTGAGGATGCCGTCGATGAATCCGTCCTCCAGGGCTTTCTGCGCGTCCATCCAGGTGGTTTTCGCCATCAGGGCGGCGGCCTGCTCACGGGTGATTTTGATCCGGGCGCAGTACACGTTCAGGATGGATTCCTTGCAGGCTTCCAGCAGGCGGATCGCGTCCTTCATATCCCGGACATTGCCGATAGCGATCATGGACGGATCGTGGATCATCCACAGGGAGCCGGGCGTCATATCCAGCCGGTCGGCCGCCATGCACAGCACCGTGGCGGCGGAAGCAGCCGTGCCGGATACCGTGATATTCACCTTGCCGGGATACGCTGCCATATCGTCGTGCATACGGACGGCGGCGTTGCAGGAACCGCCGTAGGAGTTGAGGCGGATATGCACGTCTTCGGCAGGGTCTTTCCCTTCGGCGTAAAGAAGGCTGTGAAGCGCTTCCGGGGTGATTTCATCCCCGAACCACACTTCATCGTCGATATAGCCGTTCAACATGATTTCTCTCAATCTTTCTCACCTCCAATCGTTTGTTCTTCGGCCCAGGCGATACCGGCAAGAATAAAAAAGACGCAGGGCACAGCCACACTGTTGCCATACGCCCGATATTCAGCGGAATCTGTTCCGGGAGAAGAGAGCCATTTGACGATCTGGTTCCGGGTCTTTGTTTTTCCCGGCCTGCCTGTCGCTTTCCTGTGTTCCTCAAACGCATGAACCCAGAACCCGATCTCATCCTCTGAAGGATGTTCGTCTGCCAGGCCCTTGCACCACCCGTCAGGGTACCCCTGCAGGCGGCAGCATTCGTCCGGGGTAAGCCTCCGCACCAGGTATTCCACTTCAAGCGCTTCGCCCACCAGCGGCGGGTCTTTATAATCCCGCGCCATCAGGGTGGGAGACACTTCCCTGTGAAAGTCAGAGAAGGAACCGCAGGTCATGGTATAGGCAGGACGTTCCGGGACAGCCACAAATGTCTGCTGATGGATGCCGGGTTCCGCTGACAGGGAAGCGGACTGTCCGCCGAGATCGCGGACTTCGTCACGCTGATTCTGCGTAAAAGGAATAGGCTCCACCACGGCGATTCCGCCCTGCCTGCAGCCGGGATCTGGACGGCAGTCCAGTGTGCGGCTGGTTTCCGCTTCATAGATACCGGCCCTGGGATTTTCTGATTGCATGCCCTGGGACTGATCCGAACCAATCCCGAAGGCGCGGGGAACCATTGCCAAAGGAGTCTGATTCCCGCCTGTTCCGCATCTGCGGCAGAGCGTCTGGCAGATTCCGTCCTTATTCAGTTTGATCCGGCTGTCCGTGGGGTTGTACTCAATTGCCACGCCCGGCACAACGCCGGCCCGCAGAGTAGGCGCTCTTTCTTCCTCGTATCCGATTCCCCTGCTGTCGGCGGAGTGTTCGGTGCAGAAGCCCCCGGAGGAAAGCGGACGGTCAAGTACAATGGGCGGATGCCCATGATCCTGCGCCCGCAACGTGCTGGCGATGTTTTCCGATACGTCCAAGCGGCTACCGCCCATGTCGTTCAGGACTGGCAAGCCTGCCTCTCCAGCGCTTTTCTGAGTACCTCCGGCAGTTCCTTGCCCCGGAGCAGCGCACGGCGGAGAATACCCTGACACGCCTTCGGACTCAAAGAGTACCTGTCCGGCGCGTTGGCAAGCAAGATCGAGGACAACAAATATTCTTTTCCGTCTTTGTGCGACTCCCCAACCCTTCGAGGCGTCAAGCACCCGCCAGGCGAGAGAATAATCGTCACCCAGCACCTCTCCCGCAGCAAGCCATACGCCATCTTCCGGCATAGGAACATCTGCCTCGGGTTCTTTGATACGGATGAGCTCTGTGAGGACCTGCCTGAAATCCTGCCCCTGATTCGAGGACAGGGCCCCCGGCACATTTTCCCACACGGCCCATTTCGGATACTGTCCATGGGAGGAATACCTCATTTCTTTGATAATGCGCACAGCCTCGAAAAAGAGGGAGGACTGATCGCCGTGAAGGCCGTCCCTTTTGCCGGCGACCGAAAGGTTTTGATTATTCCGAATTCGGAATAACCAGAATTATGCCGAAGAAATAGTTATTCCGAAGTTATCGTATTAAGCCCCGAAATTCGGGATTATCCCCCAAAAACGTCGGAATAACAAATAGCCTCTGAAATCTTGTATAATATTTGGCGCAGGCACCTGCCTGACACC
>JAFWQM010000166.1 GCA_017509065.1 Clostridia bacterium | reverse complement strand
CTCCGTAGTTTTTTCAGTTATATTATACCATATTACTTAATATTACGCAATAATATATTTTAAAAACTTGACAAAAAAATAAAGCCCTGCTTGGCTTCCTGGGCTTTGAGCTTCCTCTTTGCTGTCAAACTCCCGGAAAGCTATTACCGGACAAAGGTCAGCCATGATTTGGGTTACTAAACTTACAAACCTTATCTTTCTTGCAGGTTTATCCGTTATGCGGGCAATCTGTTCAATCCACCAACAGCCATTTTGTTTCTTTTGTGGTAATTTATTCTTTTGATCGCACTTGATAATTTTCGCACGCTTGCTATAATGAGAGTTAAGCAGTATAATCAACCATGGCCTAGATTGCTGTGCGTCGCCGTGCTTCACGTGCAATCACTTTGGAGGAGAAAAGGCATGAATTTAAAGGATCGGTTGCCGCGGAGCGGCCAGGATCAACGGGAAAACGCAGGTTTGCCAGAGGAACATCGGTATGAAATCAAAACAGAGGAATTGATCATCCGCGCAGGAGAAAAAGAAATCTACGGCAGAATCGCCTATCCGGTAACGGACGGAAAGTGCCCCGCGGTCATTTGCAGTCATGGCTATAACGGCACGCATGAATGGTATAACCCGCAATGCGACATGTTTGCACAGCATGGCATTGTGGCATACTGCTTCGACTTTTGCGGCGGCTGCACCCGCTCCCGAAGCTCCGGCAAATCAACAGATATGACGCTGTTTACAGAAAAGCAGGACTTGCTTCAGGTGATTGATTACATTTCTTCCATGGACAGGGTGGATGAACACGCGGTCTTCCTGATTGGCGGGAGCCAGGGTGGTATCGTGACAGCGCTGGCCGCTGAAGAGAGGGCGGATCAGCTGAAGGGGATCATGCTCTATTGTCCGGCGTTCGGTATTCCGGACAATTGGCGTGGCCGGTTTGGAGCGGATATCCCGGAAACTTTTGACCACTGGGGATTGACGCTGGGAAAGGCGTTTTTCACCTCCATGAAGGATTTTTCGGCCTATGATCACATTGGCCGATTCAAAGGCCCGGTGCTGATTTTTCAAGGAGACGAGGACAGTGTAGTGCCCCCTGAATCCTCCTATCGAGCGGCGCAAAAATATGAGCATGCCGAAGTCATCCTGCTCAAGGGCGAGGGTCATGGCATCTCTGAAAGCGGTGTCGCCTTTGCGATGAACAGGATGCTGCGGCTGATTGACGAAACAAGGAAGCGTTCAGCTGTATAACGAAAATACCCCGGCCTGTCCATAGGTCGGGGTATTTTCGTTATTGCAGCGTAAATTGGATTTCACGCTGGCCGAAGCCTTCTGTATCCAAAGTGAGCCGGACCTCGCCGGGCGTCGTTCCCGCTTTCAGAAGCACCAGCAGATGGCCGTTGAAAGTGGGACATTCCGTGCGCAGGAAAGGGGATACATCCCAAACATTGCCGTTATCCATGCGGATTTCCACCGGCGCGCCATCGACTTGGACGCTAACGCGTTTGTCCTCCAGCATGAAACGCCGTCCATGCTGATCCTGGATGACTAAATCAACCATGGCCACGCTGCGCCCATCGGCAGGCAGAACGGTACGGTCCGCCGTAACGGTCAGGCTGTGGGCCTCGTGATCGGAGTAAAGAATATCCTCCGCCGCTTTGTTTTGTCCGATGTAGCCCTCCGCCCGCAGCACGCCGGGAATATAAGGCAGATAGAAATGCACCATGCCGTCGTCATCCTCCCGCCGGAAGCCGTAACGCACGGTCTGGCTGTTTTGGTACAGCAGCACCTTGTCGCAGTTGGTCATGACCGCTACATGCACCATCTTTTCAAAATGGGTGTATTTCCAGTGGGACCGCATTTGCGGGAAGCCCCACATGGCCCGGGCGCCGTCCCAGGGTTCGGTTTCATCATACACGCAGATTTTCAGCATGGGCTCCCGCTTGAATTGGGACGCGCAGTAATACGCCCGCAGCTTCCAATCCCCGGTGGAATCCAGGGGATCTCCGGGCCAGCCGCGCTGCGGCCAAAGCACGGATTCTCCCAGATAGTCGATCCCTGCCCAGATGATGGAGCCGCACACCCAGTCATACTTTTTCACAATGGCATAGGGGCTCTCGGTGCTTAACTGCACATTGTTCAGGGCATGCTCGTCCTTGCGGTACAGCGTATGGGTTTCCGTGCCGATCATGGGAATGCGGATGCCGTATTCCCGCATTTTTTCATAATAGTGCTCCATGTAGTTGCCGCAGAAAACGTCCACCAGTTCCGCATAGCGCTTGAGGGCCGCCAGCTTCACCCCCATGGGGGTCACGTCGTTGTAATCCTTCAGCACGCAGGAAATCAGCACGCAGGTGACCGCGCGGGTGGGGTCCAGCGTCCGGACGGCTTCCGTCAGCTCCTTCAGGTAAGCGTAAAATTTTTTGGAAAACTGATGGCTGACCTCATTGCCCACGCTCCATAGGATAATGGAAGGATGGTTGCAGTCCCTTCGGATCATGGCTTTCAGGTCTTCATGACGGTCGGCCCAGGTACGGTCAAAGTACATGTGGCAGCCTTCCCACTTATCCATCAATTCATCCATGCACAGGAAGCCCAGTTCATCCAGCAGGCTGTAGAAATACTCCGGCATGGGATGATGAGCGCAGCGGATGGTGTTCACGCCCATTTCCTTCAGAGCTTTCAAGCGCCTCTTCCAGATTTCCGGAGGCACCGCCGCGCCCACGGCTCCGCCGTCATGATGGAGGTTCACGCCCCAAAGCTTGGTTTTCACCCCGTTGAGGAGGAAGCCATCCTCCGTATCAAATACCGCGGAACGCACGCCAAAGGCGCTTTCCAGCGTGTCTCCGCCGCTGAGCGTGACCCAGGCGCGATAAAGATCGGGCGTATCAGGCGACCAGAGCTTGGGCTTTGAGATGGTAAAAGTCCATTGAGTGTTGGGAAGGGCCGCCTGCTCCTGCTGACAGACGGTGCTTCCATCCGGCGCGGTCACCGTTAATGTGACCGTCTGCCCGGCGCAGTCACCGGCAACTTCACAGGTGACGGTGCATACAGCCTCATCGCAGCGGATGCCGGCAACATCCGGCACATCGCCGCTGGGGCCTTTATGAATGGGGACGGATACAATGCGGAGCCCATCATGCACCAGGTGGGTATCCCCGTCCACCAGCAACCAAACGTCCCGGATGATGCCCGCTCCGGAATACCATCGGTCGCCGGAAGCGGCATATTCGCCTTCTGCGCTGCGGTTATCCACCTTGACGGCCAGCACGTTGTCTTTTGCAAAATCCAGCGCGCGGGAAATGTCCACGGTAAAAGGAACATACCCGTAGGCATGGCCGCCCACCTGAACGCCGTTTAACCACACCTCACTGAAACGCTGCACCCCGTCGAACAGGATGCGCACCTGCTTATGCCGCCAGCTTTGATCCGCCTGGAAATGCAGACGGTATACACCCACGTGCTCCCGGGGATAAAAGCCTTGACATCCTTTCCCAGGAGCATCCTGGGACCGGGGCTGATCGATCTGCCAGTCGTGGGGCAGCGTCACTTTTCTCCATGCGCTGTCATCATAGGCAGGAAGCAGCGCGGCCTCATCCTGGGTGAGAGCAAAGCGCCAGCCATGGGCGAACAAAATCCGGTCTGGTTCCATACCGTTTCCTCCTTCATATCATGCGGGGCGCTGTTTTAGCAACGCCAAATAATCATTCACGTGAGTTCCTTGTAGCGTGTTTCGTGGAAATCTTCTTCCATGAGCGTGGGGAGCGATGATTGAGAGCTTTCATATTCTTCACAGGTCATCGTTCGGGCAATGATGGTGACGCTCAGGCCGCCTTCCTGGCCGGATTCGATCCGCAGGCCGCACTCATCGCCGTAAAACAGTTTCAGCCGCTGCTGCAAATTTTTAAGGCCATAGCTTTCCTTTGAATCCTGAGCAGGCGCTGTGAGCTTGATCCGGAGCGCTTCAATGGATTCCGGGGACATGCCCCTGCCGTTATCCTTTACGGACAGCTCCATCAGGCCGTTCTCCAACAGCTTTCCGCTGATAACAATTTCGTTCTCATCCGTGGCCGTGTCAAAACCGTATTGGAAGTAGTTTTCAATCAGCGGCTGGAAAACATTGCGGATGATACCGTAGCGAAGAACGTCGCGGGTAAAATCATACCGAACCTCCACCTGATCCTTGTATCGCGCCCCAAGCAGGGAAAGATAGCGCCGCGTGGAAAGCAATTCTTCCTCCAGCGGCACAAAGGTTTTGGAGCCAATCAGGCTGCGGAAAATCGCTGAAAAATCCGTAATCAGCTCAGCTACATCGCTTACGCCTGCCTGTTCGCACCGGTTGCGCAGCATTTCAAGCGTATTGTAGAGAAAATGCGGGTTATATTTCGATTGCAGATCGGACAGTTCGGCTTCCTTTTGCCGAAGCTGGTAATAATGCGCGCGGTTGATGGTGCGGTTCAGGCGCTGCGCCATATCATTCACGGCCTGGGCGATGGACTTAAGTCCCGTTTGAATGAACTTGCCTTGGATGGGCGTGGCCATATCATTATTGGAAATACGCAGCAATCCCTGGCGAATGGCATTGACTTCTCTGGTAATGACCCGGAGCGTCAGCAGATACAGAAGGAAAGAGATAATGGCAAAGAGCAAAACCAGCAGCAGAATTTGCAGGGTGAGCCGATAGACATAGCGGTTCATTTCCTGTTCAAGAACAGAATAAATCAGAAATGAATCTCTGTCGCCGCAGGGGCTGGCTTTGACATAGCGTTTTCCCCCTTCAGGATCAGAAAAAACGCCTTCGCAGGAGGCCTGGACATTGATCAGCGGCGCCCTGCGGCCTGCGCTGGAAAACACCAGATCACCGTCGGACACGATCTCATAGCACATGGAATCCAGCATAGAATCATACCCGGCGCAAATCTGACGAAAGACGGTGGTTCGGTATCCCGCGATAATACAGCCTTCGCCCATCGTAGTGGGAACGCTGCACGCCATGGCAAAGGTTTCGTTTTTCAGCGGGATGCCGGGAAGCGCTTCTATGCCCAGGATTTTCATTCTTCTTCCTGTCATCCGGGAAAGATCGGGGAAATCCAGGCTGATCATCTGTATCTGACGGGAATCGCTCAGAAGCAGGCAACTTGTATCGCTTTGAGGAGAATACAGAACCATCCAATCCACCCGGTCATCCCGCAGGATCATTTGCGTCATAGCATACTCCAGGTCGCTGCGAAGGGCACGGGTGAGCGTCTGCCCGGAAAAATATGCCTGAACAGGTTCAAATGTGGTGCTTCGAGCTTCGAAAAGCGGCATATAGATCTTCCAGAAGGAGGATGTGATATCCCGGTATTCCCGGTCCAGGCTGGAAAGAATCATATTGCTCTGTGAATTCAGCTCTGCGGTTTTCTGCCGATAGGAAAAGAAGCAGGCAACGCCTGCCAGAACCAGCAGCAGAATCAGGTAAAAAAGAAACAGACGAAAGAAAAACACATTTTGACCAAGGATGCCGTGGCTGGGCCGGGTCTTTTTTTTCACAGAGGAAACGCCTCCTTTCTTCAGGAAGGATGACAGCGCCAGCGGCGGTCAGGAGCCGCGAAGCGCGCGGAATTTAATAGGTGAAAGACCTATTTGCTTTTTGAAACAGGAAATGAAATAACTGTCGGAAGAAAAACCACATTTTTCCGCGATGTCGCTGATTTTCAGTTCCGTATCATGCAGCAGCGCAATGGCAGCGCACATACGGCATTGATTCAAATAGTTATTGAAAAACATCCCCGTCTCTGTTTTGAACAGATGCCCGAAATACGGCGTGCTCATTTTGCAAAGGACGCAGTATTCCTTAATGGATATCTGCTGGGCATAATTTTCCTGAATATAATTGACGGCCCTTTGCACCACCGGGCTGAGTTCGTTGAGGGTGTGCTGGTAAAGCAGATAGGTGAAATCAATCAGTTCGCCCCAATCGGCGCTGGAGTGTGCGTTATCCATGCGGAGACGGTTTTCCAGGCGCGACCGGGGCTCCCGCTTTTCAGGGAAACTTTGGATGAACAGCTGCATCAGCGCGCGGCTGAGCAAATCGTAGGCGTCTTCCGCGCTTGCCGAGGAAAGCAAAAGCGCAAGAAACTCCTGCGTGCGCAGGCTTCTTTCCCCGCTGTCCGCAATATGAAACAGGCGCTCCAGATGGGAATAGAGGGCGTCCTGGCGTACGGTTCCGCCCTGAGGGCACACATGGGTAACAAAATCGTCGGTCCGCAGATTGAGGGCGTCCAGCGTGCGGCAGGCTGACTGATAGCTGACCGACAGCTTGGAGGCGCTGGAAACGATTTCGCCAACGCACACCGCCGTTTGGCTAATCACAGGATACGCTGGCAGCAATTCCCGAAAGCAAGAAAGGATGAATTCCGCATCCAGCTGATGACCGCCCAGAATAAACACGTGCCGGCCTTTTTTATCCCAGAGAAAAGAAACTTCATACCGGGTTTTGAGCTTGTGCGTCAAAACCTGGCAGAAGGGACGGATCGCAATATCATCGTGTTTTTTTTGAATACAGACCGCGCAGAACTGTGGCAGGAACAGGTTCAGATCCAGAAAGGACGCCCGCTCGCCCAATTCTTCCGGGGAAATGGCATTGTTCAGCCAGCGTATAAGCAGGTTATCGCCAAACAGCGTTTCATCCTCCCAGGACCGCTGTCTTTCCGCACCGTCGTAGAGGTTATTCAGCGCCATTTCAACGGTTTCTTCCAGCTCTGTGCGGTTCAGGGGTTTAAGCAAATAGTTTTCCACATTCAGCCGAATGGCTTCTTTGGCGTACTGGAACTCGCCGTGGCCCGAAAGCAGGATGCAGTGCAGCCGGGGAAACTCACGGCGCAGGATACGGATCAGGGTCAGACCGTCCATTTGAGGCATCAGGATATCGGTTATGAGCAGATCGACCTTCTGCTGCCTGATGATGCTCAGCGCCTGCTGTCCATCGCTGGCCCGCAATACCTGATCCACGCCGAACTGCTGCCAGGCGATGGTATCGCACAGCGCGTCCAGGATACTTTTTTCATCGTCAGCCAAGAGGACAGTATACATACGCTCACCTGATCCCTGTATGATAAACTGACATAAATATAGCACATAAAAACAGACGAATCAAGGCAAAAGACCATGAGGCGGGATTTTTCGTTAATTCTCTAAATTATCGTTATTTTTTATGATATACAGAATCAAACTGAAATTGATATAATGAATCCGGATGAAAAAAGCGACGCCCTCAAGGTGATGTGAATAGATAAAGGAGGAAGGCTCCATGCAGATTTCCGGACGGACTTCCGCCGGGCAGATGCGCCGAAAGCCCAAACATAAATGGGACGATTACAAGGTATTCCTGCTGGCATTCCCGGCTATTGCCCTGGTGCTGCTGTTCAGGTACGCGCCCTTGTGGGGCTGGTCCTTTGCCCTGTTCCAATATAAGCCGGGCAAGGCGCTGCTGGACTGCAAGTATGTGGGGCTTCAAAACTTCAGCTTCCTGTTCAGCAACCCTGTGATGCGCCGCAATCTTGTGCGTGTGCTGACCAACACATTCGGCATTCATTTGCTGGGCTATCTGTTCACGCCCCTGCCCATGCTCTTTGCGATTTTCTTAAGCGAAATGAAGAGCAAGCGGTATCAGAAGCTGGTGCAGACCGTGACCACCCTGCCCAATTTCATCAGCTGGGTCATCATTTATTCGCTGGTGAACAGCTTCTTTTCCTCCAGCGGCGTGGCGACCAATCTGCTCAAAAGCCTGGGGCTGGTGGAAGAAGGATTCAATCTGATGACCTCGGACGACCACGTTTGGCTGCGCATGGTGCTGCTGCAGCAGTGGAAGGGGCTGGGCTGGAGCGCAATCATTTATTTTGCGGCAATATCCGGCATCAGCCAGGATATGTTCGAGGCGGCGATGATCGACGGCGCAAACCGCATCCAGCGCATTTGGTACATCACCATTCCCAGCCTGATTCCAACCTACTTCGTGCTGCTGATCATGTCCATCGGCAATTTCCTCAATACCGGCGTGGACCAGTACCTGACCTTCGGCAACGCCCTGAACAAGCAATATATCGAGGTATTGGATCTGTATGTGTACAACCTGGGTATCGGCTCCGGCCAAATTTCTTTCTCGGTTGCGGTAGGCATTATGAAATCGGTGGTAGCGCTGGTTCTGTTTTCCTCTGCGAATCTGGCTTCCAAAAAGATCCGCGGCGAAAGCGTATTCTGATGAAAGGATGTGTCTGATCCCATGACGACTGCGCTTGTGAAAAGAAAAAAGCCGATGACGCCTCAGGACGTTCTGTTCAATTCTTTGTGCGGCATTGTGTTTGCTTTCTTCGCCTTCATTTGCGTCTTCCCGTTCTACTATCTGTTCATCTGCACCATCAGCAATCCCAATCTGGTGGAGGTTGGCCGGATCACAATATGGCCCAAGGGGCTGACGCTGCGGAATTACGCAGAGGTGCTCAAGGTGGACAATCTAGGCAACGCTGCGCTCATCACCGTTGCCCGCGCGGTGCTTGGCACGCTGTCCAGCACTTTCTGCTCCGCTTACCTGGCCTACTTTTTCACAAAGCAGAATATGTGGGGCCGCAAGCTCTGGTATCGGCTGGTTGTGGCGACGATGTACTTTTCCGCCGGTATGATTCCCGAATACCTGAATAACCGGGCGCTGGGCCTGCTGAATACCTTCTGGATTTACATCGTCCCCGGCCTGGTAGGGGTGTACAACATGATCCTGATCAAAACCAGCATGGAATCCCTTCCGGGGGAGCTGGAGGAGTCCGCAGTGCTGGACGGCGCGGGATACATGACCCGGCTGTTCAGAATCGTTCTTCCGCTGCAAAAGCCCATTCTGGCTACAGTGTCCCTCTTCCTGGTGGTCAATCACTGGAACGACTTTTTTACGACCCAGCTGTATGTAACCAATCCGCGGCTGTACACGCTGCAGTTCCTGCTTTACGAATTCCTGGCTCAGGTGAAGAATACCAGCAACGCGGTCGTCACCGGCGACGAGGCGGTAAACGCCACCATGAACGTCATCCGTGCCACCGGCATCCGCCTGACGCTGACCGTGGTCGTCATGCTTCCCATTATGCTGGTGTATCCTTTCATTCAAAAGTTTTACGTAAAGGGCGTCATGATCGGCGCGGTCAAGGGCTGAGGCCATTTCCACATGAATGTATCAGCCGCGGCGCATGCGGCTGAACAGAAATAAAAAGGAGGTTTTCCCAATGAAAAAACTGATTTCCCTGCTCATGGCGCTGGTCATGCTGCTCAGCATGTGCGCTGTGGCCGCGGCGGAGGAAAAAACGCTGACCACCGTCACCGTTTATCCTCCGGATGCCACGGTAACATCCGGCAACCCGCCCTCCTATATCAACAAGTGGTTCAACGATGAAGGCCTGGACATTCAGGTGTGGGCCTACTCCCCAGAAAAGACCAACGCCATCCTGGCCAGCGGAGACCTGCCAGACGTGATGTACGTCACCTACAAGGATCTGCAGACCATGATCGAGGGCAACATGGTGCTCAATCTGGAAGATCATTTGGATAAGCTGCCCCATGTGACCGCCGATCCCGTCATCATGACCGCGGTCAACTATGTCCGGGAATTCCGCTCTGCCGGCACCGAGCAGCTGTGGGCCATTCCCGCGCTGATCAATGTGCAGGCGGAAGGCGACGATACCGGCCGCAATGCGATTCGGGTGCTCTGGGATGTTTATTATGCCATTGGCGCGCCTGAAATCAAGGATGTCTACGATCTGATTCCCGTCATGAAGCAGATGATGGAATACAAGCCCGCTGCCGATGACGGCACCAAAACGTGGGGCACCTGCCTGAACTCCGGCACCGACAGCCAGTATTGGCGCTCCATAGAGCTGTGGTATAAATGGTTTGGCTACGAACTGGACAACCTGCAGTATCTGCTGGAAACCGACATGTTCAACGCCAAGTATACCTCCATCCTGGAGGCCAGCCGCGACAGCATGTACTATAAGGGCCTGAAATTCTTCAACACCTGCTTCCGGGAAGGTGTGCTGGATCCCGACTCCATCAACAATGACCGCAACACTCAGAAGGCCAAGGTTGAAACCAGTAACGCGATCATGTTCCCTGCCGGTTCCACCCCCGGCTGGCCGCAGAAGTACCTGCCCATCCACCTGGAAGGTCAGAAGCTTTACGCTGAAAACTGGGGCAGTCCATACGGCGGCGATATGTTCTTTGTCATCAATCCCAAAACCGCTCATGTGGACGAATGCCTGAAGTTCATTGACATGATGGCTGATGCCGACTTCTATTTCCGGATTTACAACGGCACCGAAGATTTGGGCCTGTGGTACACCGGCGAAGATGGTCATGTGTATCCCACCAAGCTTGGAACCGACCGCTACCTGGTGCCAGGTTTTGAAGCCACCTTCAGCAATGGAGAGCAGCCTCAGATGTGGCTGGACCGCCCTGTGCGCTCCTTCACCCATGCCCTGTCCTACACCGGCCCCGAAGGTCCGCGTCGTGCCCGTGGGATGCAGGAATGGCCTGAAATCAAGGAAGAGCTGAACAAGAACGAATCCAACACCCAGTGGCGCGAGCACTTTGGCTTCAACACCTTCACAGAACTCCTCAAAGCTCAGGACGCCTACATGCTCACCAGCCCGCTGACCAATGTTGCCAGCTTCTGCACGCCTGTGGACGAGTGGACACAGTTGTCCTTGGATGCCCTGCGAGATGTCATGGTAACCGGCTCCTGGAAAATGGTCTATGCCGAAACAGACGAAGAATTTGACGCGATTTGGGATCAGATGATGAAGGACTGTGAAGAACTGGGCGGTGCGGATATTGTCTCCATGCGCCTGGAGGACCTGGCCAAGGCCCAGGAAATCAAGGATTCTCTGTCCGCCAAATAAAATAGCTTCACGCAAAACCGAAGCTTATCGGCCGGGGCGGTGCTGCTGTTGCGGCAGTACCGCCCTGTTTTATTGAAACGCTTTGACATTTGATAGGATGTTATGCAGGAGGTTGCCTATGAAAATCACTTCCGCTTCCACCGTTTTCCCTTTCCCGCCCAAAGGCCCCGTACACAGGGCTTGTCTGGCGTTTATGCGGGATATAAAAAAACGCTGCTTGCCGAGGCAGGACAGTGGCGCGTCCATCTTGCTGCGGAAGGAGAGCATGCCTGCGGAAGCTTACCGGATCAAGACGGAGGATGGGCACCTGGTCATCCTGGCCGGAGACGATTTGGGCATGATTTACGGCCTGTACCGGCTTAGTCACGACCTGTTGGGCATAGAGCCTTTCTGGTTTTGGAACGATCAGCCGTTGGTACAGCAGGAAGCCTGTTCTGTCCCGGATGATTATGAGGCGGAAAGCAAACCTGCTGCCGTGCGCTATCGGGGCTGGTTCATCAATGATGAAGTGCTCCTGCATGCCTGGAAGCTGGACGGAAGCAAGGCAAAGCCCTGGGAAATGGCTTTTGAAGCCCTGCTGCGCCTGGGTGGCAACCTGGTGATCCCAGGCACAGACAAGAACGCGCATCTGTATCGAGCGCTGGCGGCGGACTTTGGGTTATATATTACCCATCATCACGCCGAGCCCTTAGGCGCGATGATGTTCAGACGGGCCTATCCGGATTTGACGCCCTCCTACGCGGAGCATCCGGACCTGTTTGAAGGTCTCTGGCAGGAAGCCATTGAACAGCAGAAGAACAGTCAGGTGGTGTGGAATCTGGGCTTTCGCGGACAGGGGGACTGCCCGTTCTGGGTGGATGATCCTCAATATGATACCCCGGAAAAACGCGGCGCGCTCATATCTTCGCTGATCCGAAAGCAATATGACATGGTGCAGAAGGCCGTGCCAGGAGCGCCATGCTGCACGAACCTGTATGGCGAGGTGATGGAGCTTTATCAAGCGGGGTATATTCATTTGCCAAAGGACATCATCCGTATTTGGGCGGATAATGGCTTTGGCAAAATGGTGACCCGGCGGCAGGGAAACCATAATCCCCGCATCCGCGCACTTCCGCAGGCAGGGAGCCGGGAGGCGCACGGTGTTTACTATCACGCTTCGTTTTACGATTTGCAGGCCGCCGCGCAGATGACTATGCTGCCCAATCCTCCGGGCTTTGTACGCAGGGAGCTGAAGGAAGCTATGTCTCTGGGAGTTCGGGATTATTGGATGATCAACTGCTCCAACATCAAGCCCCATACCTATACGCTGGATTTTATCAGCGCGCTTTGGCGGGACGGGGACGCCGATCCGGAAACCCACCTGATGGATTATTGCAGCCGTTATTACGGAAAAGAAAATGCCGCTGCTGTGGCAGCATGCTTTCGGACTTTTTATCAGCATGCCCTTGCTTATGGCGAGCATGAAGATGAACACGCAGGCGAGCAATTCGGCAATCACTGCGCGCGCATGCTGGTTTCCCAATGGATGAAGGACCCTGCCGTTCCATCGGAAGGAATGAAATGGGCCGTTGATGCCGCTGCGCTGAAGGAGCAAATCATTTGGTATCAGGAAAAATGCGAAACGGCAGCAACCGGCTATACCGCGCTGCTGCGCGCCTGCGAATCTGCGATACCTGCCCTGCAAGGGCCTGGACGCGTGCTGTTTGAAGACAGCATCATGATGCAGGCAAAGCTCCTCCTGAAAACCTATGAAGGATCCTGCCTGGCCATGAAGAGCCTCCTGCTCGCTCAGCAAGGAGATTGGCTGCGGGCTTTCTATACCGCGGGCCAGGCCAAAGACGCTTATCTTGCCGCTGACCGCGCCATGCGGGAACGGGAGCATGGCTGCTGGCACTTATTTTACGCCAATGACTGTCAAGCGGATGTGAAGCAATCCGCCTGGCTGATGAGCGTGCTGATGGGTGTGCTGCGTAATCATGGGGATGGTCCGCATTTTTATAAATGGCAGCGTCAATTCCTTGACGCGCCGGAGGATGCGGGAATCATGCTCATCCTCAATATGGAAAACCATTTGAATAACGATGAACTGTTCCGTCTGATGCAGGCCAGGATGGGGTGAGCCGCGTCAGCCCGCCTTCAATCAAGAATCAATTGCGGCGCTGACAGGATCCCCATGGGCTTCACCTGATAGGTATCTGTCCAGGATGTTCCTTCCGTGCGCCACGAATTGGGCCCTGCCCAGGACAGGTCATCTCCCATCATATGCAGCTGACCGAATCCATTGTATCGGTTGCCAAGGCATGTGATCTGCAGAACATTTTCTTTTTCTTTGATGCCCTGCAGCATACATTTGTTGGGAAGCAGCGCCAGCATCTGTTCTTTTTCCCCGTTCAGCGACGCTTTGACCGCCGCGCCGGCATAATAGGGAACCTGCAGAGTGAGTTTGTCTTCGTTCCTTCTTGAGACCGAATCCGGCAGGTGAACACAGTACGTCATATTCCCGGTGTAGAAGGGGAATCCCTGCCGGGTATAATCACCCCAGTACAGCTTTTCGGGCTTTTTCGTCATAATGGTATGCGCGCCGCGAAGCTCCGCACCGAAATCGCCTAAAATGTACATCCACTCCGGGTTCGTGCAATCACCGTACATCATGGTAATGACCAGCTCGTTTTTCCCCTGCCGGATATCCGGCAGGCGGACTTTGGAAAGCGCCTCGTCCACATAATATCCGCAGGGCGTCCAATCGATGGGCTGACCGTTGAGCGTGCCCGTACAGAACGCCGCTTCCTCCAGCGCCAGGAAGCAGCCGGAAAGGAAAATTTCTGAAGAAAACACCGCTTTCAGGCGCAAACGGTGATCCCGCCGTTCTTCCTTCACCCGCACATAGGGCTGTGCCAGCGCTTCGCACCGGAGGGGCCAATGCAGCCTCGCCCGAAGCTGATTATCCAGCCGCAGCATTTCTTCCATGGGTTGAAACGCTTCATCGTCCAGGGCGTATTCAAAGCGATCCAACAGAAAAACGTTGGGTTCGCTCATGATATAATCAAAAGGCTCAGGCAAGGGAAAACGACAGGCAGGGGTATCCGGGACAGCAGCAGGCGCAGGAGGGCTTTCCACCGCTTCTTTTGCCGGAATAAGCCGCAAAAGCAAGCTGTCGTTGCCATAGAGATCACGGTGCAGCACCGTCCATCCATTCCGGAAAGCGGAGGAAAGCATTTCTGTTTCTCCCGTCAGTGTATCGTATATTTCAGCGCTCCAGAGCCCTTTCACCCGGATTTCCACCTTTTGCGGGTCATGCAGTGGCCGCCGATACCACACTTCCTCCTGACGGGCTTTCATTCCGCCATAAGCCTGCGCGATCAGGAGCCAGCGATTTTCTTCCTCCTGACGCATCTGATAAAGCAGGTTCTTTGTTCGTTTTTTGCCGTTTTCCAGAAAATCCACTTCGCGCCAGGGCGCAAGCGTTTCCAGCAGAGTTTGCCGGGACAGATTGATTCTTTGGCTGCTTTCCACCAAATGATCCAGAGAAGCGTCCTGAACGCAGTCCGCGCAGCGCGGCGGATCGCCCACAAAGAAAAGCGCGCCGCCCGCTTCTGAAAACCGGATCATTGCTTCCAAGGTGCTTTTCCGAATGTTCAGGCAGCTTGGAACCAGCAGGACGTCATAGGCCATTTCTCCGCAGTGGAGCTTTCCGTCTGAGGGGCGCTCCCCTTCATCTGCCAGGGACGATTCCGCCACATAATCAAAATCAATGCCGCCGGTCAGCAGCCATTCGGTCACGCTTTGAAAATCGTCTTCCATCTGCTTTTTCGCATCATCGGATTGATCTGCTGGGCCGTTCAGCAGCCAGAAGGATTCCACCGGATGCAAAACACCCACACGTACGATCGCTTTTCCCCGCGTCATGCAGAAATTGAGGCGAGCGTAGTGATCCTCCAGATACGAAAAATCCTTGTACCAGGGCGACTGCCAGCCGATGGCGGCAGGATAATCCCGCTTGGCTTCGCCGTTCATGGAGGCCCAGGCCAGATGCGGCACCCGCGCGGTAATGCCCAGGGCCGCCTGCCAATCCCCGGCCAGCTTATAGCCCTTGAAATCAAAATCCCATTGGGTCACGCCGTACATTTCACTCAAAACGCCGGGCTTTCTGTACTGCCGGGCGATGCTGGCTGCCTGCTTCGCAGCGGAAAAATCCCGGTTGTCGCACAGGTTGTCGATCCCCGGCAGCTGAAATTCCCGATAGCAGCGCATGGCGTCCCCTACGATGGAAGCCTGGCCCCGCACGCTGTCCTCGCCCAGCAAATGACCGGTGGAAAGCAGACCGTGCGCCGCGCACCAGTCCCCGATCTGGCCGCAATAGACCCGGGAAAACATTTTGCTGAGCATATGATAATAATGATAGCGCGCTTTGCGGGCCGCTTCTCCCGGCCGGTTCCACACAAAATCAGGAAGCGACTGGAAGAAATCCCTTCCTTCCACCGTGCCAAAGGCTTTCGGCAGCGCTTCCGTATAAGGCAGGCATACGTCCCGGTCATCTTCCGCTTTTTCCGGTAAACGCAGGCCGTTGATATGGGGCTCATCCGTAAAAATCGCGGGAATGGACGTGCCGAAATCACCGCCTACAGTTTGATCATACCGGTCGTGGGTCAAATGGATGAACTGGGCGACAGCTTCCCGTTTCAGCGTGTCCACATAGGTTTGGTTATTGCACCAGGGGGATTCCCGAGCGAGTTCTATATACAGATACCATTTGACGCCTCGGGCTTCTTCCTCCTTGCCAATGAGGGAAGCCCCCTTCAGGAATCCATTTTCCATATCAATGTCATAGGCGCACAGAAAGCATCCGGGCGTTTTTTCGTTGCGGCGCTGCTTTTCCATAAACACGTCGAAGGAATCCTGCAACCGTTCATCCCATTGTGTGCTGAGCTTCAGCCACCTGGCCCGGTATTCAATCCGCTTTGTCACTTCCCCGCCGGCGATGCCGGAGGAATAGCGGTCTTCGTCATACAGCCAGCACAGCATCCCGTTTTCCTTGGCTTTTTCATTGCTGAACCGGATCAGTTCCATGAATTCATCGCTCAAATACTGGTTTTTCAGACCAACCCGCACATGAATATGGAAGCCTCCCATTCCCATCTTCTTGAATTCAAGGATTTGCTTTTCGATCATTTCTTTGGTGATCAGCGTGTTCCAGGACCAGAAAGGCGCCCCGCGATAGCTGGCGCCCGGATGTTGAAACGCTTCTTTTGAAAATGGCGATGCGGCTTGATCGTACAGCATGTGGTCCTCCTTGTCGGGCTGCCTTTTCCAGTTATTCCTTCACGCTGCCAAGCGTCAGCCCGGCAGTAAAATACTTTTGCAGAAAGGGATAAATAAGCATCAGAGGGATAATCGAAATGAAAATTTGCGCCGCTTTCATGTTCGTATCGTTCACATCCATCATTTCCATGAAGGATTTCAGATCGCCTGTCAGCATCGCCTGGGTGTTGGAGGCAACCAAGGTCTGCAGATAGGACTGCAAGGGATAATTCTGCGTGTGGTTGGAATATATGAGGCCGTCAAACCAGGCATTCCAATGCCCGATGAGACTGAACAGCGCCACGGTGGCCAAAGAGGGCTTGGACAGGGGAAGATAAATGCGCGTTAAGATCTGCCCCTGGTTCGCGCCGTCCAGCAGCGCCGCTTCCTCCAGCGCCGAAGGAATGCCGCGGAAGAAATTCATCAGCACGATACAGGAAAAGATGGGCACAGCGCCGGGAATCAGCAAAGCCCACAGGGTATCAATCAGGCCGGTTTTGGAAACCACAAAGTAAGTGGGCATCATACCACCGTTAAATAGCATCACGACCAGCATGAAAGCCACATAGTATTTGCGGGCGGGAAAGGCTTGCTCTGTTTTGGACAGCGGATAAGCCACCAGAACGATCATGATCAGGTTCAGCGGCAAGCCGATCAGCACCCGAAACAAGCTTACCTTGGAAGCCGTCCAGAATTTTTCATTGTGCATGACGTATGCGTACGCCTTGGTGGTAAAATCCACTGGGAGAAGGCTGACTTTGTTTTCAATGATCGCCTGGGAAGAACTGAACGAAATGGCAAGCAGATTGATGATGGGCACGATGCAGGACACCGTCACAAAAGTGATGATGAAGTAAATCATTCCCTGCGAAATCCACCAGGTATTGCTTCTGTTGATCTTGTTCATCTTCTGCCTCCTACCACACTCTGTACCCGGCGTATTTGTCCGCGATCTTGTAGCCCGCCACCACCAGAATACAGGAAGCGATGGACTTAAGCAGTCCTACCGCGGCTGAGAGGGAATACTGGGAATTTTCCATGCCCAGGCGGTATACCAGTGTATCGATGATGTCACCCGATGCGTACACGGCGGGACTGTACAGATTGAAAATCTGATCGAAGCCGGCATTGAGCACATTGCCGATGGCAAGGATCGTCATCAGGGCCACAAAAGGCGCGATGCCCGGCAGCGTTACGTGAATCGTCTGCTTCCAGCGTCCGGCGCCATCCACCGCCGCGGCCTCGTACAGCGTGGGGTCGATGCCCGTCAGTGCCGCCAGATAGACAATAGAATTATAACCGAAGTTTTTCCAAATATCGCTGATAATCACGGAACCGCGGAAGGTTTCGTTGGTACCCAGGAAATAAATGGGCTCCTTGACCAAGCCAAGCCGTACCAGCAGGGTATTCAGGAAACCCATGGATGAAGCGGTGCTCCCCGGAGACAGAAATTTGATCATGATCCCTGCCAAAATGACCCAGGACAGGAAATAGGGCAGATACGTGATAGTCTGCACGGTGCGCTTGAACCACTTGGAGCGGATTTCATTCAGCAGCAGCGCGAAGATGACTGCCATCACCAGATTGCCGGATATTTTCCAGATGGCGATCACCAGTGTGTTCACAAGCGCCGGAAGGGTATCGGGCAAGGCGATCAGCCGCTGGAAATTTTTGAGCCCGACAAATTTGGAGCCGAGAAAGCCTTTGCCCGGCTGGAAATTCTGGAACGACATTAGGATGCCGGCGGGGATCGGCAGGATGTTGTAAATAAACAGGATGAGCACCGGGACAAGCAGCATCAGATGATAAAGCCGCGTATCCTTTCGGTATCTGAGCCCCATCCCGCTTTTTTGCTTTGAAGCCTTGCGCATCGTATCCCTCCAAAAGCGGGGAGGTAATGAAAGCTCCCTCTCATTACCTCCCGCAGAACTGAAGATTGTATTATTTGTTCGCGTCCGCCCAGGCCTGCGCGTCCGCAATGATCTCTTCGCCGCCCAGCGCATACCAGGTGGACAGGAACTGATCGTAGCTGTCAACAGGCGCGCCGGTGATGATCTTCACGATGGTTTCCACGGTCAGCTTCTTCAGCGTTTCCCCGTTTTCCGCCATGGCATCAGTGGGAAGGGAGTTGTAAGCGCTGGGGGTGAAGCCATCCATGCTGATCAGCTTATCGATCAGCGCGTAAGCGCCCTGAGGATCGCCGAACACGGTATAGTAGCCTACGCCGGCGGAGAACACGGGCTCTTCGGGATCGAAGCTGCCGCTCTCGATACCGTCCAGGAAGGTGCGCATGTACACGTAGTCGCCCATCTGCTCGGTGTTCAGTTCGCTGGTGTCGCCGGTCTGAACGGCGGCGGATTCCTTGCGGTAATTATCCAGGTTCTTGAGCGGCGCCAAGGTAACGGTCAGGGAATTCTTGTTGCCGGAATAGGGAGAATCGGCGTTGCCGTAGTAGCGGATGAATTCTTCATCGCTTTCGGGATAGCACAGCTTTTGCACGCTCAGGTTGACCAGCTTGACAATGACTTCCGGATGTTCGCACTTGCTGCTGACGCAGAAGATGGTGGATACGGAGGGAGAAACGAAGACCTTCGTCACTTCCTGGCCCAGGCCTGCAGGAACAGGCGCGGCGATCATGTGCGCTTTGGGATCGCTCTTGATGGCGTTGCTGGAGGGGCCCATGGAGGACCACATGGGGCCGAACCAGATGCCGCAGCGGCCCGCGCTGGCTTCTTCCAGAATGGTATTGTAATTCATGGTGGTGAACACTTTAGAAATGGAACCGTCGGCGTACATATCCTGCAAAAGCTGCAGCGTGGCCTTCATACCTTCAGCATTGGTGCCGCCCCAGGTGACTTTGCCTTCTTCATTTTCCACAAAGGCCATGCCGTTGGTGCCGGGGAAAGCGTTGAAGGCGGCGAAGATGGCGCTGATATCGCCGGGGCCCCAATGCAGCACGTCCACACCATTGATGGCCAGGCCGTAGGTATCGTCCACGCCGTTCCCATCGGGATCGTCATAAGTGAACGCGTGAGCCACAGCCTTGAATTCCTCGATGGTCTTGGGAATCTCCAACCCCAGCTTCTCCAGCCAGTCCGCGCGGATCCACATCATGGGCACGGAATCGTAGGGGTTCTGCATTTCGGGAATGCCATACAGTTTGCCGTCTACCATGCAGTTCTGCAGGGCCAGGCCGCCGTCGGCATTCAGATATTCCTTCAGGTAATCGGTGGCATAC
The DNA here is from genome assembly GCA_017509065.1 of Clostridia bacterium. The sequence goes on along the minus strand of JAFWQM010000166.1, from coordinate 8,892 downwards.
TTTTCAAATACGTCCGTAATATCGGCGATTACATCCGTCTGGGCGTAATTGATGAAGGTGTTGGGGGAAGTGTTGAAAACATCGGGATAGTCCCCGGACATGATGGCCGTGGACAGCTTCGTGGCAGCCTGGGAGGCGTCCACATCAAACAGAATGACAGGCATGATGTTGTGATCCTGGTACAGATACGTCCACTGATTGTGCTCCACGTCTTCGCCTTCCTTATACTCGAAGGTCGGGTCAATCGCGTGTCCGATTTTGATGTACACAGGTTCAGAGAATCCGTACTTGTCAGCCTCGTCAACGCTCTCCGCGATCACGGAAGAAACGCCCGCCGTCAGAACCAGTGCGGCGATGAGCAGCATAGCCAACAGTTTCTTTGTCATGGTCATCCACCTCTCTATGAAATTTTGTGGTTTCATTATAAGGAGGCGAACAGGGGAAGCACAACAAGCATTGTTTTACTTTTGTAACTTCTGTTTACATTTTACCCAAATTATCCATGAAGACCGCTCCGTTGGCAACATTTCAAGAAACGCTCGGACAGCCTGTCTAAGGGAAATAGGGATCAAATTTTCCTGCGGTTGATTTCCCGGTACTCCGCAGCGGAAATGGCAAAATAGCTTTTGAATGCCCGGGCGAAGGACTGGGAGGAAAGATAGCCCGTTTTTTCAGCGATATCCTGTATTTTATCGTTCGTTGTTATCAACAGCCGGGAAGCAAGCTTCATCCGCTTCTGCGTCACGTAATCCGTCACGGTGATATCGTATTTCTGTTTGAAAAGCCGGGAAAGATAGCTGGCGTTAAAACCGCCGATATCAGCAAGCCGGGTCAGGGATAAATCCTTATCCAGGTTTTGATCAATGTAATCGCAGATACGCTTGAGCGCCCGGTCCGAAAGAGCGCTGTCCGGTGTGTCCAGCGCTTCAAACACCGCTGTCGACACGTCGTATAGATACTGGGCTGCTTCATGCCAGGAAAGATGCTCATCCATGCGCGTCAGCTTGTACAGACTTAAGAAGGGAGAAAGTCGGCTGTTCAGCTGGTTTTCCTGAATAAACTGTAAAACAGCGACCGACGTGCTGTAGTACAGCCCCAATCCATATGAGTCCCCCAGGGTGGTACATTTCAGCAGTTCCGCGCAAACAGTGTCCAGGATAGAAAAATACTCCTGACGCTGTCTCAGCTCCAGATGGGTTTTCAGCATCGGAATCTGGCTCATGCTCCTTCCGACCGCATCCCCGTCAGCGAAGGAATAATTGGTTTCCATATGGGCCACCACCGCTTTTTCACGACTCAAACTCCCGCCCAGAATCTGTTTCATGCGAAAAAACATGTTCGGTAGCTCCCGATAGGTCAGGGAAGTCGATTCAATAGCGGCGGAAAACGTCCGCCCGCTCAGCTGTTCAAAAAAACGCTGAGCGTATTCGATGGCTCCATGAACCAGCACGAACAGCCGTTTCATATCCGGTTCAGCCAAAGCGTCCAGCTGCACAATGCTGACTGCCCACCGGCTTTCAACAACACACGATTCCAGCAGCAGATCTTTTGGCAGTCCGTTTTTTACGCTCTGGCTGACCATTTCCAGCAGCATGCCGGTTTTATCGGGCTTTTTTTCCAGACCCGCTTCCGGATCAATCCGCACTGTAAAAAGCAGAAACGGGCGGGTCAAATCAATCGTGAAGCCTGCCTCCCGCGCTTGCTTCATCAAAGCGCTTTCACCGATTTCTTCCGGATTTCCTTTCAGTAAACCACTGAAAAAATCCTGGCGCATCCATGCTCTTACCTTTTCCATATCCTGATTTCGCTGCTGACGGAGCACCTCCTGCTCCATTTCCTGCTTTTGCTCCTCCAGCGCTTCCCGAACCGTTTTCATGATGACTTCGTCGTCTTCGCTTTTCAGGATATAGCGTACGTCCTTGTGCCGGATGATTTGGTACATATCCTCAAAATTTGGATAGCCCGTGAGAAACACCGTTTTGCAGCGGGGCCAGTTCGCCTTGATTCTTCGGAAGAGCGTCAGCCCGTCCATGCCGGGCATCTTGATGTCTGTAAGCACCACGTCAAAATTGACTTTATTCAGCCATTCCAGGGCCTCGTAGGCTGAGGAGGCCGTGAACACCTCGATTACCGGTTCAAAATCATAGCGGAACATTTCCTCCAGCCAGGTCAGGATTTCATATTCGTCGTCAACGATCAGCAGTTTCAGGCTCAAACACGGCCACCCCCTTTTCAATGTAGATCATGGCGGCCATTCCGCCCAGGGCGCTTCGCTGAATGCGCACGCCGCTCTGACCATGGTAATAAATCTGCAGGCGTTGGTGGATGTTGTAAAGAGCGGTTATTTCTCCCTGTTTGCCGTTGCTTAGGGAATCGTTGATTTCGCGCAGACGTTCATCGGGAATGCTTTCGCCGTTATCCTCCACCCAGATTTGCCATTCTTCTTCCGTTTCCACAAAACGCACTCTGAGGAGGCCGTCCTTCACCCTGTCCTCCAGGCCATATTTATAGGCATTTTCCAGCAGCGGCTGCAGCACCAGGCGCGGCAGCATGATACCGCCGAAAACCTCCGGCACGTCTTCAAAATCCACGCGGATCCTTCGGGAAAAACGGGCGTCCTGCACGGCGCAGTAGCTTTTGGCGTGCTCCGCTTCCAGCCGCAGCGGCATATAATCCGCTTCGTTCCTTGTCAGGTACTGAAAGTAATTGCCTAAATGCCTGGCCAGCAGCTCCGCATTTTCGTAATCCTTGCGCTTGATTCGCCGACTCAGCACGAAAAAGCTGTTGTACAGGAAATGTGGGGCGATCTGGGCCTGCAGCTGCTTCATCTGCGCGCGCTGCGTTAAGTTGGTCTGCACGTATACTTCATTGATCAGTCGGTCAATTTGATCCTCCATATCATTGAAGCCTTTGTATAGGTAGCTGAATTCATCCCTGCGCACGTCCCCGATGTGTTCTTTCCAGTTTCCGGACTGCACCCGGCGGAAGCCATTTAAAAGCACGTTGATGGGCTTATGCAGCGCGATCAGAGACATTACGCTGATTGCCAACGCCAGCAACGTAAGGCAGCTGAGCACGATGAGCGACACAGTGCGGAAACGGAAAACAGGCTGCATGGCCGCTTCTTCCGGCTCGTACTGCACGAAAAGCCCCAGCTTCCCATAGCCGCCCACAAACACCAGATAGCTTTTTCCGTCCACGGTCAGGCGCTGTACTCTTTCATATTCCCCGGTGTTATTTTTGCGCAGCTGCGGCGCGAGCCGCTCGCCCACGTACTCCCCGTTGCTGTGTTCCACCCATACGCCTTCCTTTTCGCTGTACCAGAACGCGCCGCTTTCGCCGGTGGTGCTGACCCCCGCCAGGGTTTTCACGATCTGATCCCTGGAAAAGCGGATCACGAAAACATGGTTGGGCAGCGAACCGGATTGAATCTTTGGCGCGCCGGTCTTTACGATAAAGAAGCTTTCACCGTCGTAATGAATCTGATCGTCCGCGTAAGGAAGCAGATCGTTCATCTGCGCCATATCTTCCCGGTTCATCAGATAAACGGAGGCGGGGAGGATTTTGTAATTTGATTTGGGCAGATATAAAACGCCATCCTCCACCAGTCTGCTGATCCCGGTAATGGCGTCCACCCTTTCCTGCACGGACAGAAGGCAGTCGCGCTTTTCGTAATCGTTGATGTTCATGTTGGGAGCGATGATGAAAACCAGTTTTCTGTCAGTGAAAAATTCATTTTGCAGCCGCTGGATATGGTTGATTTCGGTATCGAAGGATTGCAGGTAGTATTCCGCTTGGGAATACAGCTTTTCATACGTGATCTTTTGGGCCATGTTGTATGCCTGATGATACACGAACGCAAAAGCCGTCAGCGTTGCCAGAATGACGGCCATAAAGCCTGCCAGAAATCTGATAACGATGGAATTCAGCCATTCTTTTTTCATGCTTTCCTCCGACTGCGCTGCTTATCCTATATCAAACTCCCGATAAAAATCGTCCTCCATTTTGGAAAGAACGAGGAAACAATCGTGACCAAAGAGCATTTTTGCAGGCAGCCGCCACGGCTTGCCATAATAAAACTGATCCGCTGTCAGCACGCCGTCCACATAAAGCTGTCCCACGTCAAAAGCGTCGTCGATTTCCACAAAACCATGGGGCGTGTCCGCGGTCAGGCGAAACCATGCTTTTTCCCGGGGATGATCCCGATCCAGGTACCGGGCATATTCCTCCGGAATATCAAACGGCTGGGCACAGCATTCCCGATTCAGGTGCGCTAACGGTTTGTCAGCGTTCCGTCCGCCATCTCCGGTACTGCAAAGGATGAATTGTTTCTCCCGCCATACGCGATAGCGGAATACCGGATTGCCGGAAGCTGCCGCAATTCTGCCGCCCCTCTCCAACAGGTCCTCCGTTTCGCATACATACAGGCTTCCTTGAAGCTTTCGGGCACCCATTGCCTGATCCCACGTGAGTGTGACCACATTCACACCGCTCTGCGAAAAAGCGGAATCAAACCCGGCCCGGACGGAGCAAGACGAATTCCCTGTAAATTGATAGACAGGCCGAATGCCGGGTATTTCCACAAAAAAGTAAGTGTGATCCACAACACAAAGCGGCTGCGCAGTGGCATACTCCAAAGTTTGCGTTCCCAGCCGCAGATGGAACGGCAGGAAAAAGCAGATCTCGCCTTGAATATCCAGAGCCGGAAAAACGACGCTCTTTGTACGGAATACAGCGTTTTGTATATCCTTCAAGCGATCCAGCCGCTGATAATGATTGACAAATACAAATCCGCTCTCCCCATCTGTGCGAAGGCAATAACGCAGGCTGTCCGTATCATTCCGTTCTGCCATGGATTCGGCTTCCACCATTTCCATGGGCGCAAGGACGCTGCCAAAATCCGTTGCAAACAGGTTCAGCAGATTCAGCAGCCGGTAATGCTCCCGGATTTCGCCGTATTGGGAAACAGGCGCTTGAAAATCGTAATTCCGGATGGGACAGTAGGGCTCGTTCAGCAGGGTGTTTTTTCCCAGCGCGTTGGAGCCGCCATGATACATGTAGCAACTCAGCCAATTGTTTCCACTGCCCAGCTCCACCAGGGACAGGGTGTAAACATCCATCGGCTGGATGATCGGACGCCTGAGCAGCCCGATCTGAACGCCCCCGCCCATCTCACAGGTGGCAAAGGGATAGCGCTCATAAGGCAGCTGCCAGCCGTCGCCGCAGGGACGCGGCATCAGATCGGCGCCGATGTCCGCGTCATTCCGCATACGGTTGAAAAAGAAATGCGAGGAAGGAGGCAGCTTTTCCCGATGGTTTTCCCACGGCGCTTCCGGATACCCGCCAAAAACGGGAATCACTTCATCCAGCGGCAGCTTCGCCCCACCGGAGCCGTTCCACCCCGTAGCGGTAAACAGCGGCGCTTGAAAGCCCATGGCTATCGCCATCTCTTTCAAGGCTAAAATGTGTTCAGGCCGGTCCACCAGTTCATTTTCTATTTGAATCGCCAGCAGCGGAATATCCTTGACCTCTTCATAAAGCCTCCGCCAGTACCGTTCCACCAGACACAGGTATTTCGGGTCGTTGCTTCGTTTTTCGCAGGATTTTTTCAGCAGCCAGTCCGGGAAACCGCCGTTTCTGCACTCCGCGTTCACCCACGGTCCCAGGCGAAGGCAAATCTCCAGCCCCGCTTCCTGGGCGTATTCAAAAAAGGTTTTGATATCCTTATTCCCTGAAAAATCAAAGATTCCTTCCTCTTCTTCATGATAAATCCAAAAAACATAGGTGGATACGACGGATATGCCCCCTGCTTTCATCTTATCCAGTTCAAAACGCCAATTGTCCCGATCATCCCTGCAATAATGGTATTCTCCCATAACGCCGATCCATGGAACGCCCCCTTTTGTGAAGTACAGGCTATTCGCGTCCATGGCTTCGCCAGCGGCGTTCAGGCCTCCCATTTTCAGATGTTCCTGGATGGGCTTTGATTTTTTATACGTTTTAAAACGATATTCCATTGTTCCTTCTCCTCTCCCCGTGGGGCTTCCACTGTGACTGATAAGCCCTCGGGACAGATCACTTCCATGGATTGATGATTCTTGTCGATTGTGACCGTCAAAGGCCCAAACCGAGTAGGAGCCGTACACACGATCCGGCGAAGGCCGCACAAGCACGGCGCAATTCTGTAGCATGTTCCATCTCCGTCTTCAACTTGTACGCCCGCGATGTATTTGCTCATGGTGATCAGCGGCCCGCCGGACCAGCCGTGATTCAGGGAAGCGTCTTTGTTCCATAATTCCCATAGGGTGGAAGAATCATCCTGCACCATGGCCTGATAGCGCCGTTTCATTCGTGCAACGGCATCCGCTGTTCTGCCAAGCTCGCACAGGGCGTCCAATACGTATTTTTCCATGTAAGGGCTGGCATTCTCCGTATGAAAAATAACATTTGCAAGCTTTTCTTGGTTCAGTCCATCGCAGCAATGGGCCAGCACGGCAAGCGCATTGGCCCGGTCGTCCGGCTGTCCGTTTCCTGTTTGATTGTAAAACACGCCGTCCGCGTTGAACTTTGTTTTCAGTGCCGCCCGAACTCTGGCAGACCTTGCTCCAAATATTTCAGCATCTTCCTGCAGCCCCAGGAGATTGGCCATTTTGACGCATGCATCCAGTGCCATGCAATACCATGCGTTTTCCATGATGACAATATCCGCGTTTTCGCCCCAATCAGCCCAATCCCAGCTGCCGGAGCGATGAATCACAAAACCGTTTGTGTCCAGCGCATACTGCAGTACGTACTGCCTTGACATAGGATAAGCTTTCCGGATCAGGCTCACATTTCCCGAATGCGTATAATACACATAAAAGCCACAAATACCGGCTAAATTCTGGAGGGGCAGTTCAAACTGCGTGCTTCCGGAGGGAACGACGGTCAGCATTTTCCCGGTGGCTTCGTACCATTCCGCCATGGCGTTCACGCCATTTTCATACAGTGCGTTCGCTCTCTGGTCCATACAGTACACCAGCATCTGCATCTGGATATTCGCATCACCCCACCATTGCGCCCGTTCCCGGTTCGGGCAGTCCATGAACGTATCCCGCATGCAGATATGAAGGGTAGCATAGCATTTTTCCCACAGCCTGTTCAAAAAGGGATCATCGCAGATGAAGCTTCCCGCCGGGTCTGCCGCATACTCTGTTTTTCTGTAACGAAGCGCATGAACGGTTATTCCAGCGGGCATCTCAAACATGACTTTTTGCCCATTCAGCCACCCTGGTGACTCATAGCTTTGAAGCCCTGCTTTGGTGATATATACACATTTCAGACAGTATTCTCCCGGCGCGTTGGTATAGTAATTATCTGGACGGATGATAATCCTCTTTCCCGGAGGAGCATCCAGCTGAAGGAACGGAGTAAACTGAATATTCTGCGGGAGGTGCATTTCCAATACATTGTCCTTTTCCAACTGCAGCCCCCGGACGCTGTCTGAATTGATGAAATCCTTCAGTTCATCAAAACGAAAAAAAGGAATGGGCCGAATTACAAGCGTTCCAAAAGCCTGTGACTCGTCGGCATTCCATTCCTCCGCGTTTTCCCAATCGGAAACATCGTATGCGCTGTCAGTCCAATCACCTGAATCCAGGGACGCATCAAAACAAATGTCTGATTCAGGCAGACGGAAATTAGGTCCTTCTTCTTCCTTAGGCGTGGTAATATACGCTTCATTTCTTTTGGCTTTCCAGGTTTTATCAGACTCAAGGCCCCAATCCGAATCCAGGTAAAGCCCGCCCCGGCCGCAGGAAACATGGGAAAAGCCATCCTTGCCAAAGAACCATACCAAGAGGGCCATCCGGTTCATGCCTTTTTTGATCTTCCCGGCAATATCCAACACGTCATAATAGGTTGACGCAGGCGTCAACCCCCTTTTCAGTCCGCCCTCAAGAAGCACTGTTTTCCCGTTGATGAACAGCCAATATTTCGTATCTGCCGCAATTTTCACGATGGCGGTATTCAGCACGGTATCGCACGCAAAATCTTTCACAAAGCACATCCAGGTATTTGCTCCGTTCTCCCCGCGTTTCCAAATCCACTTTGCCATGCTTATGCGCCTTCTTTTGCATCATAACTTGATAAACCGCCTTCACCATCCCTATTATACGCCAGCGCATTCCTTTTTCGCTCTATTCATTTCATGACTTTTGTTGCATTTTTTTACCCGAAACAGATCATAGAAAACTTCCACACTTCCACGCTCCTGTCTGACAGGATGGTTGATGAATGGGAATCCCAATATGATTATTTTGGGTGGAAACACGCACCTGCTATATGTATGGGTATGGAGCGAAAACGCGCAGCCACATGATTTATCATGTGATCAAAGGGGCTTGGGGATGCTTCCCCAACAAGTGCGCGGATAGCTGTTATTGGCCATCCGCGCATTGCTTGCCTCTTTATTTGAACGCTCCAAAAAGGTTCATCAAAACGTTCCGATGAAAAAGGTTATCGGAACCTGAACATTGTCGGAACCATAGTCATGAAAGCCAATAGAATCAACAACTCTTCCCCCAAAAGTTCCGATAAAAAACTGGCATCCTTGAGCTTTAGAAATTTGAGTGTGAATACTTGCGACCCAAAAGTTCCGATAAAAAATTGGAAATAATAGACAGTGGCATGTAAAACTCCTACACTGGACGCAGCAGAGTCACGCTCTGACTGAGGAACAGGGAGGAGATTTTTTTGTTTACGTTAGAAAGGATAATCCAGTGGAGAATGCCATTGGATGGGTTGCTCAAGCGGTATGAAGCATGCCTGATGGAGATGGAGTACTGCTTAACGACCCGGTATGACATACTGAAGTGGACGGGAGATTTCATAAGCAAACATCTGAAATGGGGG
>JAFWQM010000165.1 GCA_017509065.1 Clostridia bacterium | reverse complement strand
GCCGCCCGGCCTCCGCTAAAAACAATCCACCGGATTGTTTTTCGAGCGCTTCGGCCCCAGTATTCCTGCGGTTTCGTTCCTTGTCTGGAACGATTTCTCATCCCGCATCTGAATTCACGATTCAATTGGGCGAGCAATAAAAATAAAAAAATACTGCCGAAAATACCAGCGGGGCTGCAGCTGTGCCCGCTGTCCACCGCCCGCTGAAATAAAACGCCATGTTTTCGTCTGTATTATAACATGACAAATCCATTTTTTTCAACACTGTCAGACCGATATTTCAGCACAATCTCAAAAGTTTCTGCGCAAAATGACCCTTTTTTCGTTTTTCAAATATAAAAAGCCGCGGTATCGGCGGCTCATTCGTCTTTCACCACATAGCTGATCTCCGCGGTATGAACCCAGGCGGAGGCGTAGTTCAGCGCGTCCTCCGCGCGGCGATGCAGGCCGAAGCCGTTGTTTGAGCCCTGCACGCCGTCCATCACCATCACCACCACCGTCTGCGTTTCGGGCTCAAAAAACAGGTCGGTCAGCAATCCTTCCCAGCGGCCCTGATGGCCGTACCAGGTGATTCCGTCGGTGTTGGTAAAGCGATCGACGCACAGGCCGTATGGGCTCTCGGTGGTCACTGAGCTGCCGGGCAGCGTCGCCTGATCCAGCCGCATCAGCCGCACGGCGTAGCCGGACAGCACCCGCACCCCGTCCGCCATTCCGTCGCCGGCCAGGATGACGCCTAACTTTTCCAGCCCGGAGAGACTGATATACAGGCTTCCGGCGGAAGTGCGGTAATGGCTGTCCGGGTCGCAGGCATCGTCGTACTCCTGGGTGTCGATCTCCACGTATTGAACGCCGCGGCGGTAAACGGATCCGTCCGGATAATACGCGGTGGCGATGCGTTCCGAATCAGGCAGGAGATGCGCGGCGTAAGCGGCGTTGATCCCCAGCGGAGAGAAAAAGTTTTCCGTCATAAAGGTGTTGAAGCTCTTTCCGCTGGTGCGCTCGATCACGCTGCACAGGATGCCGCCGTTCAGGTTGGCGTATTCGTAATGCGTGCCCGGCGCGCTGTCGGAGAAGTATTTGTGATCCTGCGGCGTCAGCTTTTCCCATTCCGGCGGCGTCAGGTACGGCGCGGCGCCGAGCAGCGAACTGGTGTGGCTCATCACCTGGCGCAGGGTGACGGGCTGATCCGGAAAGCGCGGGTTGCGGATGGGATAACCGTCCTGCGTGACCAGGCCGCCGTCCAGGTCGATCAGGCCCAGGTCGAACAGCCGCATCACGCCCATGGCGGAAATCATCTTGGACACGGAAGCCACTTTGAACACCGTGTCTTCTCCGACCGGGCGGCGGGTCTTGCGGTCCTCCGCGCCGTAATAGTATTCGTAAACCCTCTCTCCGCTCTGGGCAATCAAAACAGCGCCGCTGACCGCGTTTGCCTTGTCGAACAGGCGGACAAAGAACGCGTCGGCGGCGCTTTTAATCTCCAAATCACAAAGACCGCCCGGCGCGGCGGAGAGCAGCAGGAGCAGTGTCAACGCGCGGGCGATCCATTTTTTCATGAGGTTATCCCTCCAGCTTTTCCAGACATTGGTACAGGCGTTCAAGTTCATCCTCGCTGTAGTATTGCAGGATAATCCTGCCGCGCTTTCGGCTGCCTTTCAGCTGCGTGCGCAGGCCGAAGGTTTCCCGCAGGCGGTTTTCCATGTCCTGCAGCTCCAGGGGAAGGGCCTTGGGAGCGGGCTTGGGCTTGAACACTGGCTCGGGCTGCGCGGCCGCCTTTTCCAGCTCCCGCACGCTGAGCCCCTCCAGAATGACCAGCTGGGCCAGGGCGATCTGCCTGCGTTCCTCCTCCAGGCCGGCCAGCACCCTGGCGTGGCCCGCGCTCAGACGGCCCGCGATCACATCGTCCTGAACCACCTTGGGAAGCGATAAAAGCCGCAACAGATTCGCCAGCGCGGGGCGGGATTTGCCCAGGCGTTTCGCGGCCTGCTCCTGCGTATAATGGCAGGTTTCCATGAACTGCTTCACGGCGGAGGCTTCCTCGATGGGGTTCAGGTCTTCGCGCTGCAGGTTTTCGATCAGCGCGGCCTCCATCTGTTCCTCGGCGGAAAAGTCGCGCACGATGCAGGGCACGGTATCCAGCCCGGCGATGCGAGCGGCGCGGAACCGGCGCTCGCCCGCCACGATGCGGTAGCGTCCGTTTTCCTCCACCACCAGCAGCGGCTGCAATACGCCCGCGGCACGGATGGAATCCGCCAGCTTCTGCAAAGAGGCTTCGTCAAAATCACGCCGCGGCTGGTCGGGGTTCCGGTCGATTTCCGTCACCGCGATCATGCTCACCATGTTGTTAAGATCATTGCTTTCGGGCAGCAGAGCGTCCAGCCCTCGGCCCAAGCCCATTTTTTTCATTCCGTTTTCACCTGTTTATAATGAGAGTTTTTTTGTGCTGAGGGATTAGGGACGAGGATGATATCTATTCCCTAATTCCTAATCCCCGATCCCTCATCCCTTATTCTTCTGAATAATCTCCTTCGCCAGCGCCTGATACGCTTCCGCCCCGGTGCTGCGGCTGTCGTAGAGGTGGATGGGCAGGCCGTGGCTGGGGGCTTCGCCGAGGCGCACATTGCGGGGCACGGTGGTTTTGAACACCTGCTGCTTGAAGTGCTTCTTCACTTCCGCCACCACTTGCAGGCCCAGGTTCGTGCGGCCGTCCAGCATGGTGAGCAGCACGCCCTCGATTTCCAGCCTGGGGTTCAGCCCGCGTTTTACTCGCTGAATCGTGTTCATCAGCGCTGTGACGCCCTCCAGCGCGTAGTATTCGCACTGGATGGGAATCAGCACGCTCTGCGCGGCGGTGAGGGCGTTGATCGTCAGCAGACCCAGCGAAGGCGGGCAGTCGATGATCAGAAAATCAAAGCTCTTCCGCAGCGGCTCCAGCGCGGCGCGGATGCGGTATTCCCGCCGGTCCAGGTTCGCCAGCTCCAGCTCGGCCCCGGCCAGGCGGATGTCCGAAGGAGCCAGCATCAGTTTTTTCTGCTTTGTTTTTTCCAGCGTGCTTTCCAGGGGGCATTCGCCCAGCAGCGCTTCATAAACCGTCTTCTTCCCGGCGCGCACGCCCAGCCCGCTGGTCGCGTTGCCCTGCGGGTCCATGTCCGTAAGCAGCGTATTTTTGCCCGCGTCAGCCAGGCAGGCCGCGAGGTTCACCGCGGTGGTCGTTTTTCCCACGCCGCCCTTCTGATTGGCGACGCATATGATTTTGCCCATTGTTGTTTTATCCTCTATATTATCATACCGGTAATTGTTTAGTGAGGAGTTAGGAGTTAGTTCTATATAGTCGAACAATTAAACGAAAGCCTTTCATGCGTTCATTCAAAGCATTATAAAACTCCTAACTCCTCACTCTCCACGTCCCGTCATCTCAGCCACTCTCTCCACCGGAACGGGGGATAGCAGCTTTTCACCACCGACACGATGGCCGCGAGTTCTTTCGGGCTTTGCTGCGCGCCGAACCGGGTATACAGCGCCCGCAGCGCCGACAGACTGGCGTGGCGCAGGGAATATTCCCGCAGGAATTGCAGATGCTCCCCGTCGTTGGGAAACTCCTGGAACGGCAGAAACATCAGCTCATCCGCCATCACCGCGAAATCCTCCACCTGCACCCGCACAAACGTATCGTCGGGCAGCCTGGCCAGCATGCTCCCCTCCGTCGCGCTTCGCACGGACCGGAACAGCAGGCTGTCCAAAGCATCGGCCATCGCGTCCGCGTTGCGGCTGATGGAGCAGCCGTTCAGCCGGCTCGCGATGTCGCCCGTCAGAGGCTCCAGGGCATTCAGCAGCGGACTGCCAAGCCAGGGCGTAAGAATCTTCCTTACCTGCGCCTGGGAAATCATACCGCCGCCTCCTTCGTGTGGATTCGCAATCCATTCAAAAGATACCACACTCGGGCGGGTTTGTCCAGCTTTCTCCCAGGGCAAGCGTTACTTTTTTGTTCAGGTTCTGTTACGATTCGCGCATCGCAAATCTAACGTTTTTCACCCGTGAATTACAAATATATGAATAATGATCGGAGTTTTCTGCGAAAGGAAAACAAAAAGGGAGGAAGGGACAGAAAATATATGTATTTCTATTCAATATCAGTATATAAATACATGCCGTATCCGCCTGTTGCCTCCATCCCTTGTGCGGTTCCAACGGTCTTTCTACCATGGATAGGGGATGGAAGTTATCAACAATCAATGGCATATGCAGGACCGATCCTTCCGCCTTGAAACGTTGGTTCCCCTTGAAAACGAAACGGAAATCTGGTATGATTAGTTGCGCAGCGAGGGCGGGAAATAGTTTTCCACAAAAAGTTATCCACGGACGAACGCTGCGCATATGCACTTTCAGAGCCTTTTTCTCTCAGGGGAAACGCGGGCGTTTATGTATAGATTTACATCGGAGGCAAGGTTTATTCATGGATATACAGGCGATATGGGATCAGGCGTGCGTGGTGATGCACGGGGAAATGACGTCAGTCACCTTTGATACCTGGATCAAAGCAGCGCTGCGTCCTCTCGGCGCGGAGAGCGATCAGTTCTATATTGAGGCTGTGACGGATTTTTATTACAGCTTTGTGGTGCCGCGCTATTCCGTGCTGATCAGCAATTCGCTCAGCGAGGTGGCTGGGCGGCCGATCAAAGCGAAGATCCTCACGCCCGCGCAGGCGGAAAAATACCGCGCGGGCGCCGCGGTGGAGGACAAGCCTGCGGAAAGAGCCAACCTGAATCCGCGCTATACATTTGACACCTTCGTGGTAGGCAGCAGCAACCGCTTCGCACAGGCGGCGGCGCTGGCCGTGGCCGAAGCTCCGGCGGACGCCTATAACCCCCTGTTTATCTACGGCGGCGTCGGCCTGGGGAAAACCCATTTGATCCACGCCATCGGAAATTATATGCTCAGCCAGAATCCATCCCTGCGCATCAAGTACGTGACCAGCGAGCTGTTCATGAACGAGATGGTGAACGCGCTCAACAAAAAAACCCAGGCGGAATTCCGGGAAAAATACCGCAACATCGACGTGCTGATGGTGGATGATATCCAGTTCCTGACCGGCAAAATGGGGATGCAGGAGGAATTTTTCCATACTTTCAACACCCTCCACACCGCGGGAAAGCAGATCGTGATGACCTCCGACAAGCCGCCGCGCGACATCGTGAAGCTGGAGGAAAGGCTGGTGAGCCGCTTTGAGTGGGGGCTCATCGCCGATATTTCCAAGCCTGACCTGGAAACCCGCGTGGCGATTCTCAAGCGCAAGGCGGAAGAAGAGATGCTGAACGTGGATACCGCCGTGCTCACCATGATCGCCGAGCGCGTCACCAATAACGTGCGCGAGCTGGAAGGGTGCCTGACCAGGCTGGTTGCCTATTCCTCCCTGACCGGAAAGCCGGTGGACAAAGCCCTGGCGGAGGACGCGCTGCGGGAAATTTTCGCCCGCTCCGAGCCGCGCCATGTCACCTGCGAGGACGTGATGGAAGCTGTCGCCGCGTATTATAACGTGACGACCGCGGAGCTCAAAGGCCCCCGCCGCAGCCGCGACGTGGCCACGCCCCGCCAGATCGCCATGTATATTTCCCGCGAGCTGGTCAGTGCGCCGCTCACCGCCATCGGCGACTGCTTCGGCGGCCGCGACCATTCCACCGTCAACCACGCCTGCCAGAAGGTCGCCGCCGATATGAAGGCTTCGCCCTCCCTCAATACGCTGGTCAACGACCTGATGCAAAATTTAGCGGAAAGATAAATAGTAAATTTTGTAAATCGCATTATTGACCACGCAATAAAGATATGTTAAGATAGACTTGTCCTTCCGCTGGAAGGGATATGCGCGGAAGGATTTCTTTATATCTGAAAGCATAAAAGGAGGAAACCGGCTGTGAAGAAACTGTTTGCGCTACTCATTGCCCTGATGCTGCTCTCCGTCTCCGTAATGGCGGCGGCGGAAACGAGCCAGCCAGACCTGCTGGCCCGCATCAAAGAGCGCGGCACCCTGATCATTGCCACCGAAGGCAACTGGAGCCCCTGGACCTATCACGATGAAAGCGACGTGCTGACCGGGTTTGACATCGAAATCGGCACGCTGATCGCCCACGGCCTGGGCGTGGAGCCGCAGTTTATGGAAACCGACTGGGCGTCCATCTTAGCGGGCGTGGACACGGGCCGCTTTGACATCGCCTGCAACGGCGTGGACTACACCGAGGACCGCGCGGAAAAGTATTCCTTCTCCGATCCCTATGTGTACACCGAAATCGTGCTGGCCGTGAAGGATACCAACGAGGACATCAAGACCTTTGAAGATCTGAAAGGCCGCAAGACCTCCAATTCCCCCAACTCCACCTATGCCCAGCGCGCTGAGGCGATGGGCGCGGAAGTGGTCTATGTGGACACCCTGGGCGAAACCATGTCCATGGTGATTCAGGGCCGCGTGGACGCTACCATCAACGCCAGGGGCAGTGTGGAGGACTACATGGGCGAGCATCCCGAAGCGCCCATCAAGGTAGTGCTGACCGTGCCCGGCGACCCGGTGTGCTACCCCGTGCGCAAGGCTGACGATACAGCCAGCCTGGTGGAAGCCATTAACGCTATCCTTCAGCAGGCCCGCGAGGACGGCACCCTGGCCGAACTCTCCATCAAGTATTTCGGCGCGGACCTGACCAATCCGACGTAATCCGGTTCTAATTTCGCCCCGCTTCGCGCGGGGTTTTTTTGATAGTCATTCAGCTAAACGGGAACGCCTTAAGTGTATACCTAAGAATAATAATGTGGGTACCCGCCAAAAACTTGAACGAGTACCCTTTTACTGCCATTCTGAGCGACATCCCTTTGTTTTGCGTTTGATTGTCAAACATTCCATGGTTTAAATACTATGAACGGATGCATTCCAACGGCAAGCGTGTCCAGCAGATCAAGATCATCTATAACTTCATCGGCGAGTTTGATTTCCCACAGCTCAATCAGCCGATTACCGTCGCAAAAGGCTTCAACGAAAAAAATCGCGTGACTCATTCGATCACGCGATTAAACCAGCAGGTTCTTTATTAACATTCACCCACTGGATGATTTTCCGGGCGTTGCGGCCCCTCCGCTGAAAACCAGCCCAAGGGCAGGTTTTCCGGGCGCTTCAGCCCCAAAGAAGATTTCCCCCCAGACCCCCTTCCAAGAAAGCCATAAAGGAAAACAAACACAGTTGGTTGATTCTTATAGCAAAAGTCTTTATCCTTCTACAGCTTTTCTCGGAAGGGGTCTGGGGGAACCGCTCTTTGGGCTCCAAAGAGCGGTTCCCCCAGGAATATCTGAATCGTAACTCCGCAGCGGCGGGAATCAACGCAAGCCGCAAAAATGAATTGACGCTGCGTGATGTAGGGTCTATAATAATACTGACAAATGAATAGCCGGTGTATCTGCGCAGCGATGCGCGGCGCGTTCCGGAAGGAGCGCGTCATAGGAACGCGGATGAAAGTTCCGGGCTATCCCAGTAACCGTGAAGCGGACGAACGCGCGATTGGAAGCCACTGCGAAAGCGGGAAGGTGCGCAAGTAGGATGAGGCCAAGCCGGGAGACTTGTTTACACCGTGAATCAATCGATCCCCTGGGGGTGGGATATGCTATTGGGCCTGCGGCAATGCCGCAAGCCTGGTTAGTGTTCCTCAGGGAGGAACGCTTTTTATGTTGCCAGCATGCCCTGCGGCGCTTGCGCACCTTGCGCATGCTACTTGGGTTCTGTGGAGCAGACGCATTCCGCGTCACAAACCCTTCGGGTTTGTTCCTTAAAGAGTTCCTCTCGCTGATTCATTTGATCAAAAAAAGGAGGGACAACCCTATGTCCAAGAAACTCGTTTCCCTGTTCCTGGCGGCGCTGATGCTCATCGGCTGCCTGCCCGTCCTGGCTGAAACACCCGCCATTACGGTGACGGATATGCATGGCCGGGAAATCATCCTGACCGAACCTGCCACCCGGATCGTGGCCATGCAGCCTTCGGACTGCGAGATCCTGTGCGCCATCGGCTGCGAGGACGCGCTGGTGGGCATTGGTCAGTACTGCGATTATCCGGCCTCCATTCTGGATAAGCCCGTGGTGCAGTCCGGCGCTGAAACCAACATTGAAGAGATCCTGGCGCTGAATCCCCAGGTCGTGCTGATGAACGACATGGGCCAGAGCGAGGAGCAGGTGCGGCAGCTGGAGGAAAACGGCGTGAAGGTCGTAGTCAGCAAAGCCGCCGACATCGAGGGCGTGTACTACGCCATCCGCATGATCGGCCATCTGATGGGCAAGGACGAAAACGCCGAAGCCGTCGTCGCCGATATGCAGGCCACCTTTGAGGAAATCAAGGCGAAATCCGCGGATGAAGGCAAGACGGTGTACTTTGAAGTATCTCCCCTGCAGTGGGGGCTGTGGACAGCCGGGAAGGGTACCTTCATGGACGAGCTGGCGAGCATCTGCGGCCTGACCAACGCCTTTGCGGACGTGAACGACTGGGCTTCTGTCAGTGAAGAACAGGTCATCGCCCGTGACCCGGACTATATCGTGACCATCTCGATGTACTACGGCGAAGGCCCCACTCCCGTGGAGGAAATCTTAGGCCGCGAAGGCTGGCAGGACATGAAGGCTGTGAAGGACGGCCAGGTGTTCAACGCCGAATCCAACGCCATTTCCCGGCCCGGCCCGCGCCTGAAGGACGCCGCTATCGAGCTGTACAACTTCATCAACGGCATTGCGGACGAGGAAGTTCCCGCCGCGTAAGCACTGTATATTATCTGGGGGAAACCGCTCTTTGGAGGCCAAAGAGCGGTTTCCCCCAGACCCCCTTCCGAGAAAGCCATATATGGGACAAACTGCCTTGCATACTCAAATTTGGTTAGCTTTACTATTGCTCGCCCAACTAAATCATGAATTATCTGCGGGCGATAAATCGGTCCATCCTGTGTCACTCAACCTTGAAATACCTCCAGTATTCCTGCGGTTTCGTTCCTTGTCTGGAACGATTTCTCATCCCGCATCTGAATTCACGATTCAATTGGGCGAGCAATAAATTCACCATCTGGAAGAGGACACTATGAAGGATGCCCGAGCTCTGAAAAGGGAGAGATTCACGCCCCTGACTTACGTGCTGCTGGCGGTCACGCTGCTGCTTACGATGATCTTATGCGTATGTGTGGGCAGCGTGTCCATTTCGTTTTCAGATACCGTGATCGCCGTATGGAACGCGCTGTGGGGGCTGCCCATCCCGCAGAACATCGCTAAAAACATCATATTGAACGTGCGCTTGCCCAGGGTGCTGTGCGTTACGCTTGCGGGGGCGGCGCTGTCCCTGTGCGGGGCGGCAATGCAGGGTTTGCTTCGCAACCCCCTGGCGGACGGCTCCACCATGGGCGTCTCTTCCGGCGCGGCGCTGGGCGCTGTCATTGCCATGGCCACGGGCTTTACGCTGCCGGGTTCCAAGTATGGCGGCGTGATGATTGCGGCAATGGCATTCGCCTTTGGGGCGCTTGTCCTGATCCTTTCGCTGGCCTACGCGTTGGATCGTTCTTTAGCCACCAGCAGCATCATCCTCATCGGCGTGATCTTTACGATGTTCATTTCGTCTATCATTTCCCTGATCATCACCTTTGCCAGCGACCATACCCGCTCCCTGGCTTTCTGGACGCTGGGTTCCTTTTCCGGCGTCAATTACGGCCAGGCTAAGCTGCTGTGCGTCGCGCTGGTCGTGTGCGGGGGAGTGATTCTTCGCCTGAGCCCGGAACTCAACGCCTTCGCTGTCGGCGAGGACAACGCCCGGCACATCGGCGTGAACGTGAAACGTGTGAAGCTTGTCATTCTGATCGCGGTATCCATGCTTATCGGCGTATGCGTGTCCATTTCCGGTACCGTTAGCTTTGTGGGACTGGTGATGCCGCATATCGCCCGGATGCTTGTCGGGCCCAACCACAAGCGCTTGCTGCCCGCCTCCCTGTTTTCCGGGGCCATTTTCCTGCTGCTCGCCGATCTCACGGCGCGCACGCTGCTCAGCCCCATTGAACTGTCCATCGGTGTGGTCACGTCCATGGTCGGGGCTGTGGCCTTTGTGGTGATTTTCTATCATACCAGGAAGGGCAGGTGAAAGGGATGCTGACGGGAAATCATGTCACTGTGCGCTACGGAGATTTTGCCGCGGTGGACGATCTGTCCTTTCATCTGCGGGAAGGCCAGTGGCTGATGCTGGCCGGCCCCAACGGGGCGGGAAAAACCACCCTCATCGAAGCCATCGCCCGGGGCGTTCCTTACAGCGGCTCCATCGAATGGGCGGCCCGGGATATCCGAGCATTCAGGCCCGCGGAGCTGGCGCGGCGGATCGGCGTGCTGTCGCAAAAAAACACCGTGGGCTATGCCTACACGGTGGAGGAAGTGGTGGGGCTGGGGCGCTACGCTTACAAAGCGGGCTTTCTTTCCGGCAGGGACAGCGATGGGACGGCGCGCGTGGAGCAGGCCCTCCGATTGACGGGCCTTACGGAACTGCGCCGCGCCAGCATGCTCACCCTCTCCGGCGGCGAAACCCAGCGCGTCTTTTTAGCGCAGGTTTTTGCCCAGGACCCGCAGGTGCTGATCCTGGATGAACCGGCCAACCACCTGGATCTCAAGTATCAGCAGCATATTTTTTCGCTGATCCGGGAATGGCTGAAAGAACCCGGCCGAGCCGTGCTGTCCGTGGTGCATGATCTGAGCCTGGCCCGGCGCTATGGCACCCACGGAGTGCTGATGCATCACGGGAAATGCGTATCCCAAGGTGAAATCAGCGATGTGTTCACCCCGGACAATCTGCGCCAAGTCTACGACATGGACGTTTATGCCTGGATGCGGGATATGCTGTCGCAGTGGGAATGACGGCGGTTCCGTTTTTTTCTTCTGGATTATCCCAAGTCCGTCAGGCTGCCCCGGCGGATCATGCGGTCGGCCAGCTCCGCCATTTCCTCCGCGGATTCGGGGCAATCTCGGTTCACCCAGGCGCGGATCAGCCCGGCGCAGCCGAACACCACGAAGCTGTAGTGGTAGTCAAAGGCGTCTTCATCCTGGGCTTTGCGCAGGGCCAGCCAGGCGCTGCGGCACTTTTCGCGCACCACCTCGTTCAGCCGGTGCAGAAAATTCATGTCCCCGTTGGCGCTGAGCAGCACCCGGCACATTTCTTTGTTTTCCTGAATGAAGGCGAATAAGTCCTGCAGCATGGGCCTGGTTTGAGCGGCAAGGGCTTCTCCTTCATGCCGCTCCATAATGGCGTCCAGAGCTGCAAACATGTTGTCCTCGGTTTTCTCCAGCATATCGAAAATATCCTTATAATACAGGTAAAAAGTGCCCCGGTTCATATCCGCCAGATCGGTCAGTTCCTTCACGGTGATTTCATTGACCTGCTTTTCCTGCAAAAGCTGGGTCAATGCCTGCGTCAGCAGCTTTTTCGTGCGGCGCACGCGCCTGTCTTCCTTCTTTTCCTGTTCCATGGTTCTGCCTTCTTTCTCAACAATACGAGACTTATCTGTTGAATTTCCATCGTGTTTCATGTAAAATGCTGTTAATCGGACGATCAATAATCAATTTGACTATTGATTTTCGTCACGAGAGATATTATAATACTTGACGTTGAGAAAGTCAACACAATGTTCTGTAAATTAAGGGAGGAATCCTTGTGAAAGACTTTGCCAAATGGCTGGTGCGGCATCGGGGGCTGGTTATTCTGATCTGCCTGCTCCTGATGGTCCCCTCTGTATTGGGGATGGCCGCTACCAAAACCAAGTATGACCTGCTGTATTATCTGCCTCAGGACCTGGAAACGGTGCGGGGCCAGGAGATCTTATTGCAGGATTTCGGGAAAGGCGCTTTTTCCCTGCTGGTCACGGAGGGCATGAACATGCGTGAGCAGGAGGAAATGGAAAACGCCATTAAGGTTATTCCCCATGTGGATTCCGTGATCGGCTACGCTTCCATCACCAAAGGCGCGCTGCCCCTGGAGATCATTCCGCAGAATTACCGGGAACTGTTCCAGCGGGGCGACTGCATGCTGTCCGCCGTATTCTTTGACGAGGGCTCCTCCGCCGAGGAAACCATGGAAGCCATTCAGCAGGTGCGGGCCGTTGCGGGGGAAAAATGTTTTGTGTGCGGCCTGTCCGCTGTGGTAACGGATACCAAGCAGCTGGTGGAAGACCAGGAAGCCGTCTACGTGGGCATTGCCGTGGCGCTGTGCGCTCTGGTGCTGACGCTGACCATGGACAGCTTTCTTTTGCCGCTCATCTTCCTGGTCTGCATCGGCATTTCCATCCTGTACAACATGGGCACCAATTATTTCTTCGGCGAAATCAGCTACATCACCAAGGCTGTTGCCGCCGTGCTGCAATTGGGCGTTACGCTGGACTATTCCATTTTCCTTTGGCACAGCTACAAGGAGCAGAAAACGCTGACGGACGACAAGGACGAGGCCATGGCCAACGCCATCCACCTGACCTTCACCTCCATCCTGGGTTCCAGCCTCACCACGGTGGCGGGCTTCATCTCCATCTGCTTTATGAGCTTCACCCTGGGCCGCGACCTGGGCATCGTGATGAGCAAGGGTGTCATCATGGGCGTGCTGGGCACGGTGGTGCTGCTGCCCTGCGTAATCCGCGCGCTGGACAGGGCTATCGAAAAAACCAGCCACAAGCCCTTACTGCCCAACCTGCATTTCCTGGGCTCCTTCGTATCAAAGCATTACAAAGCATTGTGCGTGATCCTGGCCCTGATGATCATTCCGGCTTTCTATGGCTACCAGAATGTGCATGTATACTATGACATGAGCAAGGTCATGCCCCCGGAGCTGCCCTCCATCATCTCGAATAAAAAGCTGGCCGCGACATTTGATATGGCCACCACGCACCTGCTGCTGGTGGACGCCGACGTGCCCGCGAAGGACGTAAGGGCCATGACGGAGGAAATGAAGCAGGTGGACGGCGTGAAGGACGTGATCGGGATCGACAGCCTGCTCGGCGCGGGAATCCCGGAATCCATCGTGCCCAGGGACGTGCTGTCTATCGTGAAAAGCGAGAGGTATCAGCTCATGCTGATCAACTCCGCCTATGTCATTTCCACCGACGAGGTGAACGCCCAGATCGACGCATTGAACGGCATCCTGAAAAAGTACGACCAGGGCGGCATGCTCATCGGCGAGGCTCCCTGCACAAAAGACCTGATCGCCTGTACCGATCACGACTTCACCGTGGTCAGCCTGATTTCCATTATTGCTATTTTCTTCATTATTATGCTGGTGCAGAAGTCCGTCACCCTGCCTGTGCTGCTGGTGGCCATCATTGAACTGGCCATCGCCGCCAACCTGTGCATTCCTTACTATCTGAATCAGGAGCTGCCCTTCGTCGGCCCCATCCTGATTTCCACCATCCAATTGGGCGCTACCGTGGACTATGCCATCCTGCTCACCACCCGCTATAAGCAGAACCGCCTGGCGGGCATGGACAAAACAGAAGCCGTGAGCCAGGCCACCCAGTCCTCCGCCCAGAGCGTGCTTGTCAGCGGCATCGGCTTCTTCGCCGCCACCTACGGCGTGGGTCTGTATTCCAACATCGCCATCATTTCTTCCATGTGCCGCCTCATCGCAAGAGGCGCGCTGCTGTCCGTGGCGGTGGTGTTGCTGCTGCTGCCCGCCACGCTGCTGCTGTTGGACAAAGTGATCGTGCGTACCACGTTTGATATGAAAGCCGTCAAAAACTGACAGAAGGAAAGAAGGATCATGATGAAAAAGCTGATTGCCATACTGCTGGCCGCCATGCTGACGCTTGGCTGCTGCGCTTCCGCGCTGGGGGAAATCACCAAGCATGAGCGGGTGTATATCGTCGCCGGGCCGGACGGGGATATCCGGAGTCTCACCGACAATATCCGCCTGGAAAACACGGACGGGCTGGAAGAAATCACCGACGCTTCCATGCTGACCGGCATTGAGAACATGAGCGGAAACGAGCCCTTCACCCGGGACGGCGACGCCCTGATCTGGCAGGCCAAGGGGAACGACATTATTTACCAGGGCGCTTCCGATCAGGCCCCGGCCATCCTGCCGACTGTTTCCCTGACGCTGGATGGGGAAGCGATTTCCGCCAAAGAACTGAAAAACAAAACCGGCGAGGCGATGCTCACCGTTACCTACAGCGCAAACGCCGCTTTACCCGCTCTGGCAGTGACCCTGCTGCCCCTGCCCGCCTCCGGCATGACCGATATAAAGGCGGAAAACGCCATGATCATCGCCGAAGCGGGCCAGCGGATCCTGGTAGGCTACGCCGCGCCGGGCGTGGACGCGGAGCTGAAACTGCCCGATCATTTTACCGTAACCTTCCACGCGGATCATGCGGACCTTTCCTGGATGATGACCTTCATGTCCGCCGATCCCATCCGCCTGGCGTGCAAGGAAATCGATTCCCGGCTGGATTTTGACCTGCGGGGCATCGCGAACCTGGCGACCACCCTGCTCACCGCCCTGAAAAACGGGGAAGACCTGCCTATGCAGCCGGGCCTTCAAAACATGAAAACCAACATTATTCTGGGCACTGTAAACGATTTCTTCCATACCGTGAACAACCTGGATGACAGCGCTAAGACGCTCAAGGACAGCGCTGCTGGAATCACGGAAAGCGCGAGTGCTTTGACAGACAGCGTAAAAGAAGCTCAGACCGCCGCTGAAGCGCTGCAAGGAAATCTGACCGGCTTGCAGACGGACAGCGACACCCTGAACGCCCAGGCAGATGCTTATCTGACCGCTGCCCTTCAGTCCGCAATGAAACAACTGGCTGATATGGGCTTGACCGTACAGGAACTGACAGCGGATAACTACGTTTCCGTATTGGAAGAAACAGCCCAGGGCTTGGACGCCGCTGCCGCGGAAGAAATTGCCGCTCTGAAAGCGCGGCTGGATCAGACGGTCAGCCTTGTGAATAGCTTGAAGGCTTACGTTGGCAACGTGGTTCAGACCGTCCAGAACACGGACGCTCTGCAAACCGCTGTCACCGGCGCTGCTGACGGTGCTGCAGCTCTTCATACCAGCGCGGCAGCTCTCCAAAAAGACGCTGAAAAGCTCCAGAAGAGCGGTACCGCCAAAGTAAAGACCGCCGTAACCACCGCGGCAAAAGAGCTTGCCACCATGGCCTTGCCTTACGCGCAGAACGATTTGACCCGGATCCTGGACATGTACGAACAGACCCGGGATCAGGCGCAGAACGGCGGCTACGATCTGCGCCCCGACGGAATGCAAGCCGTGACCGTATACATCATCCGCACGGATTTACAGTAAAACAGATTCCTCCCGCGCCGTTTCGCGACGGCGCGGTTTTTTTGCGTTCAGATGAAGTGTCCCGGAATCAAAGCCTTTTTGCTGAAATGTAAAAATTGGTTAAAGTATTTTTTCAGTTTGACCATATTATACATTTTAGCCTATTGCAAAAAGGAAAATCATGTGATAGAATGTATGTATTGGAATAAATGTGGCGGAAACACGGGGCGCGTTAGCCGTTTTCGCCACAGAGGAGTGGCGGCCGATGCGGTATACCAACCCCATTCTCCTGGGCGATTACGCGGACCCGGACGTGATCCGGGTCGGCGATGACTTCTACATGATCTCCTCGTCGTTCACGTATGTGCCCGGCGTCCCGGTGCTGCATTCCCGTGACCTGGTTCACTGGGAACTGATCGGTTATGCCGCCCGCCGCCTGCCCTTCCCCCAATATGACAAGCCCGCGCACAAGCGCGGCATCTGGGCCCCCAGCCTGCGCTACCACAACGGCACGTTTTACGTGTACGCCTGTATGCCGGACGAGGGGCTTTTTGCGTTCACCGCCAAAGACCCCGCGGGGGAGTGGGAATGCCGCTACGTCAAGGACGTGACCGGCTGGATCGACCCCTGCCCCCTGTTCGACGACGACGGCAGGGCCTGGCTGGTGCACGCCTTCGCAGCCAGCCGCGCGGGCATCAACAACGTGCTCTACCTGCACAAAATGAGCGCTGACGGCCTGACCGTGGTGGATAAGGGCCGCATGATCTACGACGGCAATGAACACGGGGACATCACCGTGGAAGGCCCGAAGATTTACAAGCGCGAAGGGAAGTACTGGATCCTCTGTCCCGCGGGCAGCGTGAAGCCGGGCTATCAGCTGGCGCTGTGCGCGGATAACATCTATGGGCCGTATGAGCGCCGCGTGGTGCTGAGCCAGGGCAGCACGCCCGTAAACGGCCCGCACCAGGGCGGCTGGGTGGAGGACGGAAAAGGCAAGGACTGGTTCATCCACTTCCAGGACATGGACGCCTACGGCCGGGTGGTGCATTTGCAGCCCATCGACTGGTCGGACGGCTGGCCGGTGATGGGAAAAAAAGGGTCGCCGGTGCCGGGCGGAACGATCGACCTGCCACCGTTCGGCGGGGAAATACCGACGTCCGACGATTTTCAGAACGGCATCGGCCTCCAATGGCAGTGGCAGGCGAACCCGAACAAGGGCTGGTACACCGAACTGAATCCCGGCCTGCGCCTCCATGCGGCGCCGGCAAGGAGCCTGTTCGAGGCGGGGAATTTCCTCAGCCAACTGATGCAGAGCCACGACTTTGACATGGACGCTGTGTTCTGGACCCACGCGCAGGACGGCGACATCTCCGGCATCGGTGTAATGGGATATACTTATTACTATATCTCCCTGGGCCAGGGCCGGGTGAGCCTGAAAATGGGCATGGTGAATGAGATCAGCCGCTGGGTGCCTGAGCAGGTGACGGAAACAGCCATCTCCGAAGTGATGTGGCCTTATGCGGAAATCCTGCTTCGGATGCGCGTGCGGCGCGGCAACGTGAGCTTTTACTACGGCGAAGGCCAGCAGTCCATGCGGCCCCTGGGCGGGGAATACCCCATGACCTGCGGCGGCTGGACCAGCGCCCGCCCCGGTATTTTCACCCTCAACACCTTGGGACGGTGGGGCGGATGGGCGGATGTGAAGTACGTCAAAATCACGAATCTTTAAGATTAGAGGGACGAGGGAATAGGGATTAGGGATTAGTTTTGTAATGCTGAACACTTTGCTTCCTGCTGTATAGCCGCTGTCCCTTCCCTATTGCCTAATCCCTAATCCCTCATCCCTAAAGGAGGCCATACTCCATGAAGCGTTTTGCCACAATCATCCTGCTGGTGTTCTGCCTGACGGCGGCGTGCCGGGCCTGTGCGGAAAGCGCGGGCTGGGCTGATTTGTATGCCCTGTCGGTGGAAAACGCCATCGAATACGGCGACCTGCGGGAAGAATGGGCGCAGCAGCCAGATATTTACAAGCCCGCGCCGCAAGGCGCTGAAATCCCGCTACTGCCGCAGGACGCGGCGCTGAGCGGCGATATCGTTCTGGAAACCGGCTTCGACAGCTATCCAGGCTTGTACTCCGGCGAAAACGAAACCCCGGAATATGTGCTGGTGTCCGGGGACAACGAATGCGCCGCCGTATGGAGAATCAACGTGGCGCAGCCCGGCCTGTACGAACTGAAGGTTTCCTATCTGGCCCTGGGCGGCAACGAAATCAAGGCGCAGCGGAAAATCACCATCGACGGTGAAACGCCCTTCGACGAAGCCAACAACCTGTGCTTCTACCGCGCGTTTGAAGAAGAAATACAGCCAAACGGCAAAATGCGCCTCAACGCCATCAACGACGAGGTCTGGCCGCACATGATCGAAAAGCGGGTGTGGCAGACCGTGCGGGCGGTCGATCAGCAGGCGATCTACGTTGACCCGCTGCAGTTCTATCTGTCCGCGGGCGAGCACGAAATCAAGCTGGAATACGTCGACCAGCCAGTGGTCTTGGGAAACATTGCCTTCATTTCTCCCATTGAATATCCTGCCTATCAGGAAAAGTTGGCCGAATGGCAGGCCGCTGGATACAAAAACGTGTCCGCCGATACCGTTATCAAATTGCAGGCCGAGGACAGCGCGTGGCGCAGCGAGAACGTGATCCGCCGTGAGTCCGACGCCGACCCGCTGACCGAGCCCAAGTCCGGGGCGAACCGGGTGCTGAACATCGTGGGCGGCTACCGCTGGCGCCTCGGAAACGCCGCCGTCACCTGGGAAATCGACGTGCCCGAAAGCGGGCTGTACGCCCTGCACCTGAAAGTATTGCAGAGCACCGACCCCGGCATGCCCTCCTTCCGGGAGTTCCGCATCGACGGCGAAATCCCCTTTGAGGAAATGAAGCTGTATTCCTTCCCCTACAGCTCCACCTGGTACGGCGACACGCTCCGCCAGCCCGACGGCACGCCCTATTCCTTCTATCTGGAACAGGGAAAGCATTACCTGACCGCCACGGTGAAGCTCGGGCCTATCGGTGAGATCATGCGCCGCACGGAAAAGGACACCACGTATCTTGGCCGGGTGCAGCGGGAGATCGTGAAGATCACCGGCACCGAGCCGGACTACAACTACGAATACGACCTGTACCGCACCATGCCGGAATTGAGCGGCCAGCTGACCTACCTGGCCGGGCGGCTCCAGGAGAGCGCCGACCTGCTGGCCTCCATTTCCAGCGAAACCACCTCCATGGAGAACAACTTCCGGCAGATCATCGACCAGCTTCATTTCTTTTCCGAGGACGTGGACAGGATTCCCAAGGCATTGAGCGACCTGGACAACGCCCAGACCAACCTGGGCACCTACATTTCCACCATCGAAAAATGCCCCATGGCGATGGATTATCTGATGCTGTCCAGCCCGGACGTGAGCATGGAAATCGCCACCTCCAACTTCCTCCAGCGCATGGCGGTGACGGGTGAAAACTTTCTGGCCTCCTTCACCAAGGACTATGACAGCGTGGGCCTGATCGTGGACGCCAGCGACAGCAGCATGAAGGAAACCACCGTGCTGAACGTGTGGATCGCGCGCGGCACCGAATGGGGCGAGATATTAAAGGAACTGGCCGACGAGGAATTCACGCCGAAAACCGGCATCGTCATCAACCTGCACGTGCTGCCCACGGGCCAGCTTTCCACCGGCTCGGTGAACACCATCATGCTCTCCGTCGCCAGCGGCACCGCCCCGGACGTGGCGCTCTCCGTGGAATACAACCTGCCGAACGAATTCGCTTTCCGCGAGGCCGTGTGTGACCTGAGCCAATTCCCCGGTTTCGAGGAAATTGTTCAGAATTTCTATCCCAGCAGCCTGGTGCCCTTCCAGTACAACGGCGGAGTGTACGCGCTGCCCGAAACCATGGACTTTACCTGCATGATCTACCGCAGGGACGTGCTGGCCGAGCTGGGCGTGGAACTGCCGGAAACCTGGGAGGACCTGTACCAGAAGGTGCTGCCCAGGCTGTACGAAAACAACATGAGCTTTTCCCTGCCCGTGGATACTTCCGTTTCCAGCAATTCTCCCGGCGCGCTGCGCGGCTTTACCATGCTGCTTTTGCAGATGGGCGGGGCGTATTACCGGGGAGAAGGCGAAGCCTCCGGCCTGGATTCGCCGGAAGCCTACAAGGCGTTCAAGGCCTGGACGGACATGTACGCCAATTATGAGATCGACGCGGAGAGCAACTTCTTCACCCGCATCCGCACCGGCACCATGCCCATCGGCATCGGAAACTTTACCACCTATATGCAGCTCATGACCTCCGCGCCGGAGCTGTACGGCCGCTGGAGCATCGCCCCGGTGCCCGGCACGCGGCAGGCGGACGGCACGGTGAAGCACACCGTCGGCACCACGGCGGCCACGGCGGACATCATCCTGTCCCAGAGCGAAAAGAAGGAAGCGGCCTGGAAATTCCTGAAATGGTGGGGCAGCGAGGAAACCCAGACCCGGTATGGGCGCGAGCTGGAAGCCATCCTTGGCATGGGCGCGCGCTGGAACACTGCCAATGTGAACGCTTTCTATTCCCTGCCCTGGGACGCCCGGCATGAGCGCGTCATCCGCGCGCAGATGGACGCGGCGGAGGAACAGATGATCGTCCCCGGCGGCTACTTCACCGGACGCCACATCATCAACGCCTGGAACCGCGTGGTCATCAACAACGAAAACGTCCGGGACGCGCTGGAAAAGGCGGTCAAGGATATCAACAAGGAACTTCACAATAAACGGGTGGAGTTTGGGCTGGAGTAAGAAGAGTTAGGAGTGAGGAGTTAGGAGTATATTTTGTCGGATGCTGATACAGAAGTTCCGCTTACTGATAAATAGTATGAACACTATAAAACTCCTAACTCCTAACTCCTCACTTCTCTATCTCCTACCTTAACAAAGGAGTGATCGCCGTGCAGGCAGTCAAAAAGAGCGGCTTTCAGGAATGGATGCGCAAGAACGGCACCGGTTATGCCTTTTTGCTGCCCTTCCTGATCCTGTTTTCGGTGTTTGTGATCGTGCCGGTGGCCGTGGCGATGTATTACAGCCTGACCAATTACAACATGATCCAGCCCGCCCGGTTCGTAGGCATCAGCAATTATTCCCAGCTGATCCTGGACGACGACGTGTTTCTGATTTCGTTGAAAAACACCATGGTTTTCGCCGTCATCACCGGGCCAATTGGGTATTTCGCCTCCTTCCTGATGGCATGGCTGATCACGCTGGTGAAGCGCGGGCGCGGGTTCTTTTCGCTCATGTTCTATGCCCCCAGCTTGACCAGCGGCGTGGCGATGGCGAACATCTGGCTCATCCTCTTTTCCGGCGACCGGTACGGCTACATCAACAATCTGCTGCTTCGCGCCGGGTTGATTCTGGAGCCGATCCTCTGGACGAAGGACGCCACCTACGTGCTGCCCGTGGTCATGATCATTTCCGTCTGGATGAGCATGGGCACCGGCTTTCTGGTGTTCCTGGCGGGCCTGCAGAACGTTGACCCCGCCATGTACGAGGCCGCGCGCGTGGACGGCATCAAGAACAAGTTTCAGGAGCTGCGGTTCATCACCCTGCCGATGATGAAGCCCCAGATGCTGTTCGGGGCCATCAACGCCATCGTCGGCGCGTTCGGTGTGTTCGACGTGGCGACCGCCGTGGCGGGCCTGCCCAGTCCCAACTACGCCGCCCATACCATCGTGGCCCATCTGTATGACTACGCCTTCACCCGCTTCAACATGGGCTACGCCAGCGCCGTGGCCATGGCGCTGTTCGTGATCACGTTCACGCTGGGGCGAATCTGTATGCATGTGTTTAAAGATAATACGTAATTAGTTAGGAGTGAGGAGTTTTATATAGTCGGGATGCTGAAACAGAAACTCCGTCTGCCGATAAAACATCATCATGATAAAAACTCCTAACTCCTCACTCAAAAAGCTCCTCACTGTTCACAA
The DNA here is from genome assembly GCA_017509065.1 of Clostridia bacterium. The sequence goes on along the minus strand of JAFWQM010000165.1, from coordinate 14,193 downwards.
GGGAGGCAAAAAAAGTGACTGCCAAAGCTGCTTATCGTCCCCGGCGGTTCAGGTTCCGACTGCGGAGGCTGACCTTTTCCCGGTTCATGCTGTACCTGCTTTTGACCGCGCTGGTAGTGATCGCGGGCTTACCGCTGTTCGCCATGGTGTGCAGAAGCCTGATGCCGCTGGACGAGCTGTACATTTACCCGCCGCGGCTGATCGTGCACAAGCCGACGCTGCGGAATTTCAGCGACCTGCTCACCTCCCTTTCCTCCTCCACCGTGCCCTTCACCCGCTACATTTTCAACTCGCTGTTCACCACCGTGGTGACGGTGCTGGCGAGCGTGATCGTGTGCTGCATGGGCGCTTACGGGCTGGTGAAGCACAAGCCCGCGGGCAGCGGCCCCATTTTCGCGGTGGTGCTGGCGGCGCTGATGTTCTCCGCCCACGTGACGCAGATTCCCAACTACATGGTGGTGAACAAGCTGCGGCTGGTGAACACCTACTGGGCACTGATCATTCCCAAAATCGCCGTGGCATACAACTTTTTCCTGGTCAAGCAGTTCTGCGAGCAGCTGCCGGATTCCATCCTGGAGGCCGCCCGCATCGACGGGGCGAAGGAGTTCCGGGTGTTCTGGACCATCGCCATGCCGCTTCTGCAGCCCGCCTGGACGACGCTGGCGGTGTTCAGCTTCGTCAATAACTGGAACGACTATTTCTCTCCCCTGATTTTCATTTCCAGCAACGCTTTAAAAACCCTGCCCCTGGCCCTGCAGACCCTGTCCGGCGGCGCTGGCGTGGTGGCGCGGGCGGGCACGGTCGGCGCGGCGACGTTCCTGACCACCGTTCCCTCCATCCTGGTGTTCGCGCTCATGCGCGGCAAAGTGATGGAAACCATGAGCTTCTCCGGCATCAAATCATAAGGGGGAACAGCAGATGAAAAAAGAACGCCGGAAGAGTTTCCCCCAGGCCCCCTTCCAAGAAAGCCATAATAAGGGTTTTAGACGCTTTGCCATTTTGCGAATGCTTTCACTTTTAAGTACCTTCATTCTGCTTGTTCTCTGGCTTCCTTCCGCCCAGGCGGTAGTGAACATGGACGCTTTCGTGGTGGACACCGATACCGCAGACGGGGGAGACAATTTTATCCCCATCCCCGCCGCCTATGAGGTGTACGGCACGATCAAGAACCTGGGCGAAAACGGGTTCATGAATCACCCGGAGGACATCTTCATCGCCCCGGACGATACGCTGTACGTGGCGGACGGCGAAAACAACCGCGTGCTGCAAATGACCCGCGAGGGCCAGGTGATAAACATCATCACCGAAGCCTGCGGGAAAAAGCTGAACAAGCCCCGGGGCGTGTACGTGCACACCGACGGCAGCGTCTGGATCGCCGATACCGGCAACCTGCGCATCGCCACCCTGAACGCTGACGGCACGGACCGCAAGGAATACCTAAAGCCTGATTCCTCGCTGCTGGGCGCAAACTTCACCTTCGATGTGCAGAAGATTTTCGTGGCGAACACCGGCTACATCTACGCCCTCAAAGGCGCGAACCTGCTCGCCCTGGACGAAGCGAACAATTTCCGCGGCTACCTGGGCGCAGACAAGGTGGGCTTTTCCATGTCCCGTTTCCTGATCCGCCTCTTTGGCAGCAAAAGCCAGATCGAGCGCACCATCAAGCAGGAGCCCGCCAGCTATTCCAATTTCTTCATCGGCGCGGACAACATGATCTACGGCATCCTCTCCAACAAGAACACCGCGCAGATCAGGAAGCTTAACTCCGTCGGCACCAACACCTACCCCGAGGAAACCTACGGCTTCACCCTGCCCGACCGCTCCCTGGGCGCGAACGGGAAGATGCTGGAGCCCGCCTTCTCCGATATTACGGTGGAGGACAACGGCATCATCACCGTGGTGGACCGCGTCACCGGGCTGATCTACCAGTACGACCAGGACGGAAACCTGCTGTGCTGCTTTGGCGGCACGGGCGATACGGAGGGCTTGTTCCAGATCGCCGTGAGCATCGAGGCGGACAGCGAGGGCTATCTGTACGTGCTGGATTACCAATCCAACACCATCACCGTGTTTAAGCCCACGCACTTTATCAACCTGGTGCACCAGGCGGTCACGCTCCACGGCGAAGGCCGCTATCAGGAAGCGCTGGTCTACTGGAAGCAAGCCCTGGAAATCGACAGCAACTATGCCCTGGCCCATCAGGGTGTGGCAAAGATCATGGGCAAGCAGGAGGATTGGGGCAGCGCGCTGCGCTCCTATGAGCTGGCGAACGACCGGGAAGGCTACTCCGAAGCTTTCGCCGAATACCGCCACGAATACTTCCGGCAGCACTTCCTGCTCGTGGTGGCGTGTACGGCGGCCATCGCGTTCGCGGCGATGAAGCTGCTGGCTTTGGCAAAGAAAAAGGCCGATCAATGGGCCGACGACGTGCAGATGGGGAGGGGATTGAAATGACGGGCTTCAAGCTGTGCGTCATGATGCTGTTCCATCCCATCGTAGTGAGCGAATACATTAAAAAGCAGCGCGGCGACGCGGGGTTCAGGCGCAGGAGCGCGATCCTGGTGATTGCGCTGCTGGCCCTGGCCGTAGGCGTGAGCATCTTCTCCATTTACTTCACCCATTATCCGCTGTCCACCGTGTCGGTGCGCAAGGCCAACCTGCTCCTGGAATGCGGCAAGCTGTTCGTGCCGGTGCTGACGTGGATATTGGCCTCCTACGCCATGACCACCATCCTGGACGGCGCGACCAAGATCGGCGAGGCCATGATCTACAACACCCTCGCGCTGATGCCCTATGTGTTCTTCACCGTGCCCGTGGTGCTTTTGTCCCGCGTGATGGACGGCGGCCAGGCCGGGCTGTACTTCGCGCTGACGGGCGGGCAGATCGTGTGGGTCATCCTGCTCATGATCGTGGGCCTGAAAGAAATGAACGAATACAGCGTGAAAAAGACCGTGCTGGTCGTGCTGCTCACCGTCTTCACCATGGCCGTCATCTGGGCCACCATCGTGCTGCTGTTCACCATCTCGTCCCAGTTCGTGACCATGATCCGGGAAGTGTATTATGAGATCGTGTATCGGATGTGAGGGAGCGGGGCCTTATGAGCGGAATTTACGCAAAAAGGCAAAATGTCAAAAGAGTACAGAGTTCAGATTTATATACCTGACTAATGGTTAGATTCCTTTTTGTCATCACTGCACTATAGAATCTGTACTCTGTACTCTCCTCTTCCGGTTTATCCGGGTTAAGCTTTTTCACTCCTGACTGAAAGGCGGGTATGCCATGAAAAAAACATGCCTGATTTGTCTTTTCTTCTTGCTGCTGTGTGGCGCGGCGCTGGCGGAGGAGGCCCCGGCGGAGCGCATCCTCGTCGCGGAGAACGAGCGGCTTTCGCTGTACCTGGACCCCGGCCTGTGCTCCATCGACATTGAGGACAGGCTCACGGGGAAAACCTGGTCGTCCACCATGAACGACGAAACGGCGGAGGGCATGAAGATCATCCCCGCCCAGCAGAAGAAAATCACCTCCCTGCTGGCGGTCAACTGCACCAACCTGCAGACCGGCCTGGGCGTGGTGAACAATCTGGCGCTGATGGCGGAAAAGGACCTGCGCCCGTCCTATGAGCTGATTGAAAACGGCGTGCGCCTGACCTATTACCTGGGCACCTACCAGGTGGGCGTGAGCGCGGAATTCCTGCTGGACGGGCAGAGCCTCGTGGCGCGGGTGCCCTACGACAGCATCCGGGAGGACGGGGACTTTTCCCTGGTCAGCGTGGACATGCTGCCCTTCCTCTTTTCCGCGACGGACAAGGCCGAGGGCTTCTTCTTCTATCCCGACGGCTGCGGGGCGGTTATGGAGTTTCAGGACAACGCGCACTACAAGGAATCCACCCGGCTCTATCCCGTGTACGGCGATTTCCAGAAGCAGGCGGCGCTGCTGGATATGTTCGCCCAGGAAGCGCCGCAGGTGCTGATGCCGGTGTTCGCCATGAACCGCGGCGGCCACAGCCTGATGGCAATCATCGAGCAAGGCGCGGAAACCAGCCGCATTTCTCTGAACTGCTCCAACAACATTATCGGCATCAATTACCTGTTCGCCAACTTCCAGTACCGCCGCGCTTTCGACGACAGGCGCGTCACTGACCGCGCTATCAAGGTGTACGACAAGGACGACATCAAAACGGACTATCAGCTGCGCGTGCTCTTCCTGGAGAAGGAAAACGCCGATTACAGCGACATGGCCTGCGTCTGGCGGGATTATCTGCTGGAAAACGGCGTTGTTGCCCGGACGGAGCGCAAGCCCACCGTCGCTATCGACCTGTTTCTGAATGCGCCGGAAAAGGGCCTGCTGTTCGACACGCCGCGCACCGTGACCACCCTGTCCCAGGCGGGGGAGATTCTGCTTTCCCTGGACAGCCTGGGGGTGAAGAATATCCGGGCGTCGGTCAAAGGCTGGACGGCGGGCGGCTACGGAAAAACGCCCGACCATTTCCCCATCAGCGGCGCTGTGGGCAGCGACAATGATCTGAAGCGCCTGCTGGACACCGCCCACAGCTTGGGGGCCACGGTGACCCTCACCGCGAATTTTTCGGAAGCCCAGGCCGGCGAACGCGGCTATTCCCACCGGAACGACGTGGTGTATACCGGCAACCACACGGTGCTGACCGATCTGGAGGAAACCGTGTTCATGCTCAGCCCTGACGTTTCAAAGGAAAAGCTCGACGGTTTCCTGAAAAAGGCGGGGACGTTCGCCCTGGACGGCGTACGCTTTGAGCGCATGGGCCAAAGCGTGGGCTACAACTACGGCTCCCGGCGCTACACCACCGCCGCCCAGGCCCTGGCGCTGTACCGGCAGATGCTGAACGAGACGAAAGAAGCGTTCGGCAGCGCGGAAGCAGAGGGCGGAAACACCTGCCTGCTCGGCGCGGCGGACTTCTTCACCGGCGTGCCCTATAAGGACTACGGCTGCCAGGCCACGACGCGCGCCGTACCGTTCTATCAGGTAGCGCTGCATGGGCTGGCGGATTACGCGGCCCGCCCCGGCAATCTGAGCAGCGACCTGGAGCGCGAGGTGCTGCGCTGGGTGGAGATGGGCTACACCCCCTTCTTTGAGCTGACCCACGGCAACACCGAGGAACTGATGTACACCAATTACCAGAGCCTGTTCTCCGCCGAATACACCGCCTGGCAGGAGCGCGTTGCCTGGGCCGCGAAGCAGTTCACCGAAGGCCCGCTGGCGGAGCTGTGCGATGTGTGCATCACAAGGCACGAGCGCCTCAGCGATACGCTGGTCAAGGTCACCTATGAAAACAGCGCGGTCGTTTACGTCAATTACGCCGATGAACCCGCTGAGGCGGACGGGGTGGAAATCGGAGCAATGAGCTGGAAAGCGGTTGATTGAGTTAGGAGTGAGGAGTTAGGAGTTTTATAATGTTTTACATGAACGCAACACAGGTTTTCGAAAAATTGTTCGACCATATATAACTCCTCACTCCTAACTAATCTCTCCCCCAAAGGAGGTTTGTCCCATGAGTGTGAAAAACGCGGCGGCAGCGCGAAAGCCAAAACGCCTGGGCATTGACCGGAAGCGCTCGCTGGAAGCGTATATTTTCCTGGTGCCGTGGCTGATCGGGGTGTGCCTGTTTTTCGCCTATCCGATCTTCGTGTCCGTGCGGCTGGCGTTTTCGGACATCGTGGAGTTCAAGGGCCTGAAAACCGCGTGGGTGGGGCTGGAGAACTTCCAGTACATCTTCTTTTACGACATCAACTTCGTGCCGCATTTTCTGAAGGTGGTGCTGGACACACTGGTGAACACGCCGCTGTGCATCGTGTTTTCGCTGGTCATCGCCATTCTCATTAACCGCAAGATGGTGGGGCGCGGGTTCTTCCGCACGGCGTTTTTCATTCCGGTGCTGCTGGGCACGGGCTACATCATGAAGCAGCTGCTGGGCATGGGCGTGGACGGCATGACCATCACCACTGGCATCGCGGTGCCGAAACTGATCGCCGAGCTGCTGGGCCCCAGCATCACCGATGTGGTGCAGGGCTTCCTGGACCGGATCACCGTGGTGCTGTGGAAAAGCGGCGTGCAGATCGTGCTGTTCCTGGCGGGCCTGCAGGGCATTTCCGGCTCGCTGTATGAGGCGGCGAAGGTGGACGGGGCCACCGAATGGGAAATGTTCTGGAAAATCACGCTGCCCATGATCTCTCCCGTTATTATGATGAACATCGTGTACACCATCGTGTCCTTCTTTACCGACACCACCAACCCCCTGGTGGACTACATCTACAAGATGAACTTCACCAACCAGCAGTTTGAGTACGCCGCGGCCATGAGCTGGGTCTACTTTATCTTCGCCCTGATCCTCTGCCTCACCAGCATTTTGCTCATGCGCAGGCATGTCTACGATTCAGGGGCGAAAGGGTGAAGAGAGTGAGGAGTTAGGAGTTTTGTTTAGTCGGTAACAAATCGAAAACCCCTCATTCCAATAAAGCAGATTCATTATAAAACTCCTCACTCCTAACTCATAACTCCTAACTCAAAGAAAGGAGCATTCCCATGTCCACAGCAGCCCTGAAAAGAAGCGGCCGGAAGAGCAAGGCGGCGCGGTTCGCAAAGACGTTTACTTTGCGCCTGGCGTTTTATTTCCTGCTCTGCGCGCTGAGCTTTATCTTCCTGTATCCGTTCATCACGATGATCGTGAAATCCCTCATGACGGACGACGACCTGGTGAACATCACGGTGAAATGGCTGCCCAGCGAGCTGACGTGGGACAACTACGCCATCGCGTACCGCCGGATGGGGTTCAGCCGCTACATCTGGAACAACGTGCTGGTCGGCGCGGTGGCGACAGCCGGACATATGTTTTCATGCGCCTTGACGGGATATGCCTTCGCGCGGTATAATTTCAAACTGAAGAATGTGTTTTTCGTGATCGTGATTCTGATGATGATCGTGCCGGTGCAGGTCATCATTTTCCCGCTGTACAAGCAGTATTCGGACTGGAAATGGCTGAACACCTTCCTGCCGCTGCTGGCACCTACGTTCTTTGGCTTCGGCCTGAACGGCGGCTTCTTCATCTTCCTGTTCCGCCAGTTCTTCATGGGCCTGCCCTATGAAATGGAGGAGGCCGCGCGCGTGGACGGCTGCGGCCCGATCCGCACCTACGCGCGCATCATGCTGCCGATGGCCCAGGCGCCGATGCTGGTGTGCGGCGTGCTGAGCCTGGTATGGCACTGGAACGATTACTTTGAGCCGGGCATCTATATCAACACCAAACCCGACCTGCGGATGCTGCCCAGCATCCTGCCTTCGCTGTATTCCCTGCTGAACCAGGAAAACCACACCATGATTCAGGTAAACGACCTGGAGGGCATCGTGTTCAACGAGGCCATGCTCATGGCGGCCACCTTCCTGTGCATTATTCCCATCATGATCGCCTACCTCATTTTGCAGCGCAGGTTCATGGAGGGCGTGGAGCGCAGCGGCCTGACGGGCATGTAATGTGCCCCTGAACTGTTCCAAAGCGGCAAGAGACCGCTGGAAATATTTTAAAGGAGGTTTTCTCGTATGAAGAAAATCATGGCTCTCATGTTGGCGCTGGTGATGCTGCTTTGCATGTGCGGCGCGGCGCTGGCGGCTGACAAGGTTTCCTACACCCTGCTGCCCTTCTCCAACAGCGTGTATGAACCCTACATCTACGAAGGCCTGGTCGGCATGCTGAAAATTCAGAAGATGGCCGACGTGGAAATCGAATGGCAGCCCATCCTGGGCTCCCGCGATGAACAGCCCGCGCTGTACCTGGCCATGCTGGCCAGCGGCAACTATCCTGACGTCATCCAGGCTCAGCACAACAACATGTACGCGGGCGGCGTCAGCCAGCTCTATGCCGACGGCATCATCATCGAGCTGAACGACGTGATCGACAAGTACATGCCCAACTACAAGGCGCTGCTGGAAGCCCATCCCGAGGTCGCCAAGACCCTGAAGGACGACCAGGGCCGCTACCTGTACTTCACCGTCATCAACCCCGGCTCCACCCCCGACGAGCGCGTGTCCTTCACCTGGTACGGCCTGCAGGGCCGCAAGGACTGGATGGAGAACGTGGGCATCGAGGAACTGCCCACCACCATCGACGGCTGGTATGACATGCTGGTTGCCTTCCGCGATCTCGACCCTAATGGCAACGGCGAGCAGGATGAAATCCCCTTCGACGCCGGCGCTTCCGGATACACCTACTTCATGCCCGCCTACGACATCCTGAACGGCGCGTTTGTCAACCCCGAAACCGGCAAGGTCGGCATCGGCGAATACACCCAGAACTACAAAGCTTTCCTGGAAACCATGAGCAAGTGGTACGCCGAAGGCCTGGTGAAGGACATCTGGAAGGATGACGGCACCCTGGCCGGCGACGAGGAAAAGGACGCCAACATCTACGCTGACCTGGCCGGCACCTGGAAGGGCCTGAGCAACTACTGGGAGCAGCGTCTGCCCCAGGTTCTGGAAAAGAACCCCAACGCCGACTTCATCGCCTTCCCCTGGATCGTGGACGCGAACGGCGTTGCCTACGGCACGGACTATAACTTCTCCTACGGCGACCGCTTCACCACCGTCATCACCGTGGACTGCAAGAACGTGGAAGCCGCTGCCCGCCTGATCGACACCATGTTCACAGAAGAAGGCACCAACTGCACCACCTGGGGCATTGAGCAGGGCGACGACATCCTGACCATCCCCGAGACGGCATGGTGCCAGGGCAACGGCACCTACACCGTGGACGAGAACGGCGTCAAGCACGAGACCGAATGGGCCAACCTGATGACTGAAAACTTCTACGACGGCGCATTCGCCAACAAGTACCGCTACGCCATGAGCCATGTTTCCTTCCCACGCTGGGGTGCCGGTGATTACCTGGCCGCGACCCGCGAACCCAACTATGTGGCCTCCGCCAAGCTGTGGGGCGAAGCCAGCAACGCCCTCGAATATCCCGCCGCCATCGTGCTGAGCGTGGACGCCCAGAAGGCCGCCGCGCCTCAGCTGGATGAAATCAACGCTTACATCAACGACATGACCAAGAAGTTCATCACCGGTGAAGAACCCCTGACCAACTTCGACAACTACATGGATCAGCTGCAGAAGATGGGCATCGAAGACCTGATCGCCGCCTATCAGGCCGCGTACGATCAGTTCATGGCCCGATAAATCATAGCATAACCCTTTGCCGGGGCTGTCGGAAAAACCGGCAGTCCCGGTATTTTGTCGAAGGGGCCGCGTGAAGTATAGGCGGCTTCTTCGACAGGATGGAAAAGGGCGGAAAAGATCAGAAAAGCTGAAACTTACCAACTATCTTCATAGGGAGAAAGCGCACTATGAACCCGTTCGATGATTTCATCAGCATGCAGTTTCCGGACGATAAGAATGTCTTCTGGCTGCATAGCAAAAAAATGGACATTGGCGGCGGGACGCTGACCCGGGAAGAAATTGACCAGCTGGCGGCGTATCCTCAGTTGGACACAATCAGAGTATCCGGGCTGAACCAGGAGACCTTTGAATACTTTATCGCAAAATTCGGAAAGCAGGTCAAAAGGATTCATTTCTTTAAATGCAAGCTCGTGCAGGATTGGGCCTGCCTTTCTGAGCTGCCGGACCTGGAATGTCTTTACTGGTTCTGCAACCAGCGCATCGATTCCTTATGGGATATGTCGAACAACGTATCGCTGACCGCTTTGCATCTGTCCAATTTTACCAGGCTGCACAGCCTTTCCGGTATTGAAAAAGCGAAGAACCTGCATCTGTTTTCGGTGGGAGACGCCATTTGGGAAAGTATGGAAATCCAATCCCTGATGCCGCTGGCAGGATTGCCGATTGAATGTCTGGCATGGCAGGGGAAGCGAATCATAGATCAGGATTTATCCTTTATGCCAACGCTGAAGCGGCTGCAATGGTTTTTCTGCGCTCTCAATCAGTTTTCAACGGAGCAATGCGCCTGGGTCGCCGCGAATTGCCCCCATGCGGATGGAAGAATATTTCATCCCTATGAAAGCTGGGAGAGCGGCCGGAAAGCCGCCATCATCGGCAAAAGGAAGCCTGTCCTGGATGTGCAGGGGGACGAAGAAAGAATACAAAAATATGTGAACAAATACCAGGCGCTGAAAAAGCAATATGCAGGGATTCCATACAGAGAGGCGTTTCCTGAATTATTTGCGCAAACAGATGAGAAACCCAAGGAGGAATGGAAAATGACCATCTACGTCTGCGGCGATTCCACCGCGGCCAGCTACAAACCCGAGGAAGCGCCGATCACCGGCTGGGGGCAGGTACTTTCGGAATTCCTGCCCGGCGTGCGGGTGGAAAACCGCGCCATGGGGGGGCGCAGCACCAAGTCTTTTCTGAGCGAGGGAAGGCTGCAAAGAATCGAAACGGAGATTCAGCCCGGCGACCTGCTGCTGATTCAGTTCACCCATAACGACACCAGCGACCTGGTCTGGCGGCACACCGACCCCTGGACCTCCTTCTATCACAACCTGGAAATCTATGTGGATACCGCCATGCTCCATCAAGCCCGGGCTGTGTTGATGACCCCCATCTGCCGCCGCTACTGGCGGGACGGCGCGCTGATGGAAAGCCACGGGGAGTATCCCAACGTGGTTCGCGCGCTGGCAGCCCAGCGGAACGTGCCGCTCATCGACATATACGAAAAGAGCACCGCTTATGTGCGGCAGCTGGGCGAGGAAGAAAGCAAAAAGCTGTACATGTACGTGGAGCCCGGTGTCTTTCCCGCTTATCCCGACGGCCAGACCGACGATACCCACACCCGCCGTCCCGGCGCGGAAGCGTATGCCCGCATGACGGCGGAAGCATTGAAAGAAATGGAAATCATCAGGTGAATGATTTGTTGGGTGCTCTAAATCACTAAACGGGCTTCCAAAAGCCTTCCCCTCGCAGGGGAAGGTGTCAGGCGCGGAAACAACATAGATCGTGTAATCAAGTTAATTCGCGCCTGACGGATGAGGTGCTCCTTTCCCATATGTGGTTGCATTCCAACGGGTGAGTTCACCTCATCCGAGCCGCGCGAAATAGCTTGTCTTCTCTCTCCATCTTGATTCCGCGCGGCCCACCTTCCCCTCCGAGGGGAAGGCTTTTGGATAGTGTATTAAAGTGCCTTATATAAACCGAATTGAAAATGTAACATAAGGGGGAAGATCAGCCATGTATATCATCGCCAAAGACGGCAGCGGAGATTTTACATCCATCCAGCAGGCCATCGACGCCATTCCGGGCGGTGGACGGACGCCCACCATCCTGCTTCTGCGCATGGACGAATACCACGAGCGTGTGGTGGTGGACAAGGACAACGTGCGCATTATCGGCGAAGCGCGGGACCGGACGGTGATCACCGCCAAGGGCTGCGCTCTGGACAAGGACGAAAACGGCAACGACCGCGGCACCTTCCTGTCCGCCACCTTCATCGTGATGGGCAACAACGTGGAAGTGGAAAACCTGACCATCCGCAACGACGCGGGGGACGGGCGCGACGTGGGCCAGGCCGTGGCGGTGTACGCGGCGGGCGACCGGGGCGTGTGGCGCAACGTGCGCATGATCGCCCATCAGGATACCCTGTTCTGCGGCCCGTTGATGCAGAAGGTCATCAACTTCTACGGCGGGCGCAGGGGCCGGGCGGAGGTGGTGGACTTCGTGGGCGACTGCCCGCCCACCCAGAGCCGCCAATACTTCGAGGACTGCTTCATCCAGGGCGACGTGGACTTCATCTTTGGCCCCTACCGCTGCTGGTTCGAGCGCTGCACCCTGTTCATGAACAAGCGGGGCGGCATGTACACCGCCGCGAACACCCCGGAGATTCAGCCCTACGGACTGGTGTTTCATAAGTGCCGCCTCACCGGCGAATGCGAAAAGGGCCAGGGCTTCCTGGGCCGTCCGTGGCGCAAATTCTCCCGCACCGTGTTCCTGGACTGCGATATGGATGAATACGTCGCGCCTGAGGGCTTTGCCGACTGGGACGAAATCAAGGTGGTCACGGAGCGCTACGCCGAGTACGGCACCATTGGCGTCCGCGCCGACCAATCCACCCGCCATCCCAGCCAGAAGCGCATGACCAAAGAAGAAGCCATAGGCTACACCATCCCCGAGGTTATCGGCGGCCCGGACGGCTGGCGGCCTGACCGGCGGACGCCCACCTGGTTCCTCTGCGGCGACAGCACCATGGCGAACTATCCCGAAGCCGTGTATCCCATGATGGGCTGGGGCCAGAAGCTGCAAGGCCTGCTGCCGGAAAATATCTTCGTGGAAAACTGCGCCGTCAATGGGCGGAGCAGCAAGAGCTTCATCGCCGAAAAGCGGCTGAACTTTATTGAACTGTGCCTGCGCAAGGGCGACAAGCTGATCGTTTCCTTCTCCCACAACGATGAAAAGCCCGACCCGGAACGCAGCACGAACCCCCGCATCACCTATCCCGAATACCTGGGCATGTACATCGACGCGGCCCGGCGGCAAGGCGCGGAGCCCATCCTGGTCACGCCCATCGCAAGGCGGTTTTTCGATGACGCGGGACGTTTAGCGCTGACCCACGGCGCGTATCCCGACGCCATGCGAAACCTGGCGGCGTATCGCGGCGTGCGGCTGGTCGATATGGAAAAGGCGACCATGAGCCTGTTCCAGGAAGCAGGCCCGGAAGGCACGAAAGAGATTTTCTGCCATGTGCCCGCCGGGAGCAAAAACTATCCCGAGGGCCTTTCGGACAACAGCCACTTGCAGGAGCGGGGGGCCGTGCGCCTGGCCGCGCTCTTCCTGGCGCTGCTGCGGGGAGAGGAAATAGAAAAGGGAGACTTCGAGGCGTCAAAAGAAGATTTGTCCGGCCTGATCGCCCGGGAGGACAACGTGATATGCTGACCGCCTATCTTCCCTATTCCGCGGAGAAGGTTGCCGACTGCGCGATCAGGCGAAACGGGCTGCTCAACAAAAAATGGAGCTACGACTACGGCGTGGTCTGGCGCGGGATGGAAATGCTGTACGCGCTGACGGGAAAGCGAAAATACTTCGACTATATCCGGGAAGCACTCGATGGCACGGTGGACGCGGACGGGACCATCGCCGGGTACAGCAGGGAAGCTTACAACCTGGATTACCTGAACAACGGGCGGCAGATCATCTTCCTTTATCAGCAGACCGGGGAGGAAAAATATAAAAAAGCCGCCGCCCTGCTGCGGTCGCAGCTGGACAGCCAGCCCCGCACCGGCGACGGCGGGTTCTGGCACAAGCAGATTTATCCGTACCAGATGTGGCTGGACGGCCAGCACATGGCCATTCCCTTTTATCTGCAATACGAAACGGCCTTCGGCCCCGACGAAGCCGCGCTTTCGGACGCCGCCCGTCAACTGATCCTGGCGTACTGCCACACCCTGAACCCTGAAACCGGCCTGCCCTGCCACGCTTGGGACGAGAAGCGGCGGCAGATTTGGGCCGATCCCGAAACGGGCCGCGCTGCCCACGCCTGGGGCCGGGCCGTGGGCTGGTATATGGTGGCGCTGGCGGACAGCCTGGAGCTCTTACCGGCTGATACGGAAGGATACGGAAAAGTCAGGGATATTTTCAGCGCGCTTTCCCGAAAGCTAATATCCATCCGCGAGGACGGCGTCTGGCTCCAGGTGCTGGACTGCCCCGGCAGGCCAGGCAATTACCCTGAATCCTCCGCTTCCTGCCTGATTTGCTACGCGCTGCTGAAAGGCGCGCGGCTCGGGTTTCTGCCGGAAGAAACAGGCGCGGAAGCGCAAAAGACCTTTGAAGCCATCCAGCGGCATTTTGTGGGGCGGATGAAAAACGGCGAATACTTCATCGCCAAATGCTGCCAGGGCGCGGGCCTCGGCGGCAGCACGGGCCGCGACGGCTCCTTTGATTACTATATCAGCGAGAACGTGATCAGCTACGATCTGAAAGCGACAGGCGCGTTCATTCAGGCGGCTTGTGAGGAACAGCGGTTTATTTCAGTTAGGAGATAGGAGTTAGGAGTGAGGAGTTTTATCAAGCTTTCAATAAACGAAAGATATTGCTCGCCCAACTAAATCATGAATTATCTGCGGGCGATAAATCGGTCCATCCTGCGTCACTCAACCTTGAAATACCTCCAGTATTCCTGCGGTTTCGTTCCTTGTCTGGAACGATTTCTCATCCCGCATCTGAATT
>JAFWQM010000164.1 GCA_017509065.1 Clostridia bacterium | reverse complement strand
GCGACGTTCAAGGTGGTGGCCAGCGGCATCGGGCTGAGTTATCAGTGGAATTATCAGAAGCCTGGTGAAACCACCTGGAATGCGGTGAGCAATAACGGCACGTCCGCTACCTTATCGGTGACCGCGGCAGCCCATCATAACGGTTACAAGTACCGCGTCAAGGTATCCAACAGCGCCGGTTCTGTCTGGTCGAACACCGTCACGCTGACAGTGAATTCCAAGCCGGTCATCACGACTCAGCCAGTCGATAAGGCGGTGAACGAAGGCGAGACGGCCACGTTCAAAGTGGTTGCCACCGGCAGCGGGCTGAGCTATCAATGGTATTACCAGAAGCCCGGAGAAAGCACGTGGAACACGGTGAGCAGCAACGGCACATCCGCTACCTTATCGGTGACCGCGGCAGCTCGTCATAACGGCTACAAGTACCGTGTCAAGGTATCCAACAGCAAGGGGTATGTCTGGTCAAATACAGTTACGCTGACCGTTACTTCTAAACCTGTCATCACAGAGCAGCCCTCGGATTTATCTGTTATCGTTGGCGCGAAAGCTACCTTTACGGTGACCGCTACGGGCGCGACCAGCTATCAGTGGTATTACCAAAAACCGGGTGAAAATACCTGGACCATGGTGAGCAGCAATGGCACATCAGCGGCTTACACCATGACCGTCGCCGCCCGTCACAACGGATACAAGTATAAGTGCGTAGTGACGAACACCGCCGGAAGCGTGGAATCCAACGTCGTTACACTGACCGTGAAATAACGGTTCATCCCAAAACAACAGCAGCGCCGCCCGAGAGGGCGGCGTTTGTTTTGCTGCAGTTTTTTCCTGTCACAGCAAGTCCAGCCGCTGCCTTTTCGCTGTGGGGCTGGTGCCAAAGCAGGTAGCGTGCTGCACGCCGATGCGCGCTCCGCGCACGATGCTGAGCGCTTCATAATAGCGCAGGTATTGGAAGCTGGTGGAATGCTCGGCCAGCCAGAGTTCCTTGACGGCTTCCTTCCAGACCGGGAACGCCTCGGTGACGTCGAACCAGAAATAGGGCGAAAACTCCGGCTCGTCCTCCCAGTTTTCTGCGCACATGAAGCTGCGGATCGGCGCGGGCGGGAGCGGGTGCTCAAAGGTTGCCAGCGAGGCGTAGAAAATCGCGTGGTCGGTGATGAGGTGCGCGGCTTCGTGGTCTTTATGCAGGCTGTTTTTCCAGTGATAGAGCACGGCGTTCGCCTGGTATTTCCGCATGAGCTCCGCCAGGCGCAGTTCCTCTTCCTTTGTGTCGTACAGTTCTCCGTCCGGCGTATCCAGCACCACGGATTCGCCGCCAATCTTCCGCGCGAATTTCTCCGCGCATTCGATGTTGTACTGCCTGAAATCCTTCACAGTCCAGCCAGCGGGCGTGCCTCTTTCTCCTGCTGTGAGATCGACGATCACCACCCGGTCGCCGTGCATCGCGTGCTTTGCCAGCAGCATCCCGCAGGTCAGCTGGGCGTCGCCGGTATGGGCGCCGACAGCCATAATGGTTTTGGACATTTTTATTTCCTCCTAACCCGGAGGAGTTTTCTGGGGGAAACCGCTCTTTGGAGGCCAAAGATTGCCTTCCCCTCGCAGGGGAAGGTGGCGCGAAGCGCCGGATGAGGTCTATCCCCCAGACCCCCTTCCGAGAAAGCCATAAAAGGCTTTTGCCAATTTGTGAAAACAATCTCTATTAAACAGTGCATTTACAGAGCCATGCTCATCAGATTGAATTGCCGCGCGGGACGCATCCCAGCTCTTTCGTATACCTTGCGGGCGTGGTTGTCCAGACCGGTGAACAGCGTGGAGAAGCGCGCGCCTTCCCGGACGAATTCGTCCATCAACAGGTTGAACAGCACAGTGGCGATACCCCGCCCTTCAAAAGCCGGGTCGGTGCAGATGCCGGTGAACCAGCCGCGTCCGCTCTTTTGCAGGTCAACCGGCCCGGTAAAGCCCACAATCTGCCCGTCGTGCACCGCGGTCAGCAGCGTTCTTGGCCCCTTGGGCGGGATGCCGTCGGCCCACATGCGCGGGTCCGCGTTGGGGCGTCCCGTTTTCCAGGCTTCGATCTCCGTTCGCAGCACGTTCCGCCAGTATTCGCTGCCTACGCCGTCGCACATCTTGTCAAAGCCACAGTTCCAGGTGGCGTCATAGGGGCCGGTATATATCCCCTCGGATTTCAGCTTTTCCCGGATTTCTTCCACCTTCGGCGGCAGCCGGTAGCCGGACAGGTTCATGTACATGGCCACTTCCTGGTAGCGGACGGCAAAGCCGCAGCGCAGCAGGAACGGATACCCGGCGCATTCCGTGTCCGCGCCCGGCATGTTGTTGTGGTCGTGCCCCGGTGTGCCGGGGATGCGCCAGTCCAGGTTGACGGGGTTCACGCTGGAAATATACAGCGTATCCGCGCCACGCGCCCGCATCTGCTCCCTGAATGCGCTGAGCAGCGCCCGGCCGATGCCCCGGCCCCGGCAGGCGGCGTCCACCATCAGCACTGTCAGGTACGCCGCGCCCGGTCTGCATCCGATGAACGATCCCGGCGCGACGCCATGCAGAAAGCCGGCTGTTTGGCCCTCGTCCTCCGCGATGAGCAGAGAACCCGGCACATCGTTTTGCTCGAATTTCTGACGGAAGTATGCCTCGGTCAGCGGATAATACAGCACCTCGCCGCGGGAAACGCAGGCGTTCCAAATGCGCATCACGCCGGGCAAATCCTCCGGACGGTAATTCCTGATCTGCATTGCGGTCTCCTCGCTATTCCAATTTGATGAAACCGGCATCCCCGGCGCTCCATCCTGACGCCATTGTAACATAAATCAGGAAGCATGACAAGCGCTCCCTTTCCTGAGCAGATAGGGAAGATACAAGGGGGTTACGCTGGGCGCTCCGCGCGCCCAGATCCGCAGCCTCAATCGGCGCAAGTCCGCTTACGCCCCGCGCTATTCCCTTCGGGAAGCGCGGGTTTCGGGCGGCAATCCAAGGATTGCTCGCCCTCAGCCTCGCGTTGCTC
>JAFWQM010000163.1 GCA_017509065.1 Clostridia bacterium | reverse complement strand
GTTGTCAGACACATCGTTCTAAATGTGCTCAAAAATATGGATGATAAGCTATCTGTCGCCAGAAGAAGAAGACGCTGTGCCTATGATGATGCTTATCTCGAAAAAGTCATACTCTCTATTCATGCGTGAGCCGTGTTTTTTAACCGGACAGTACTTGACGAATTTCCTTTTCTCGTTTATAATCTTTCAAACGATTAACCTCACAGAAGGGTGGTATGTCTATGGCAACCATGCGGGATGTAGCAGAGCTGGCGGGGGTATCCACCGCGACAGTATCCCATGTGATCAACGGCTCCAAAAAGCTCTCCCCCGAAACCACAGAACGGGTACTGCGGGCCATATCCCAGGTGAATTATACGCCCAACACCGTGGCAAAATCCCTGCGCATGGGCCAGACATTTACCATCGGCGTGCTGGTGGAGGATATCCGCGGTCTGCCTGTGGCAGCCATCGTCAGCGGCATCAGCGAAACTCTATCTATGGCGGGATACAAAACGATTTTCCATGATTTGCACCTGCTGGAAAAGCTGTATAACCAATATGAGCAGATCGGCACCTACCGGGAGCGCATCAATGAAGGCGTCCTGCTGCTCAAATCCTCCAACGTGGACGGCATCATCTATGTGGCGATGCACGACCGCCACCTGGATTATCTGCTAGACCCCATGGATACGCCCCTGGTGTACGCCTACTCTCACGGAACGGAAAATGACACGTATGTAACCTATTCAAACAAAGATTCTGCGGCCGATATGATCCGCTATTTACTCAGCAAAGGGCATGAGCGAATTGCGGTCATCGCCGGGCATCCCCATTCCTATCCCACCGGGCAGCGGCTGCTGGGCATTCAGATGGCCATGCAGCAGGCCGCATTGACGCTGCCGCCGGAATACATTCGATACGGCGATTGGGAATATGAATCCGGCAAAACGCAAACAAAAGCTCTTTTGGAATTGCCTTCTCCGCCAACCGCAATTTTCGCCATGAACGATCTGATGGCTGCCGGCTCCCTGTCCGCCATTCAAACTATAGGCCTGCAAATTCCCAAAGACATCGCCATCGTCGGTTTTGATAACAGGGAGATTGCAAGCTACCTCCAGCCGCCCCTGACCACCGTGGCACTGCCCACCCCAGCAATCGGCGCAAAAGCCGCTCTGCACATTATTGATATGATCAGCAATCCCTATGCCCACCCGGTTCGGGAAATTATCCCGTGTTCCATTATTGAGCGAGATTCCGTATAATCGTTTCATTCATCCATGAGGGAGCTGAATTATCCTGCGACCTCCGCTCCTTTGGTGCGTTCAGATCGGCTTCCCAGTCCGTTTTGCATCATGATGATGTGAAAGCCGTCAACACGGAGAGTCATCCAAACAATGTCGTTCCGATGACTGCAAGCGTGATTCAAGGTAGCAATATGATCGTTTTGCCTGCCGCATCTTGGAATGTCATTCGTTTTGTTAGATAAGTGAGGATACGATTTCCTTCACTTCCTCATTATTTCGGATCAGAGCATTTCCCTGAGATAAAATAATCCTTGACAAAGCTCTTTCCATCAGCTGTGTTCGGCAACCTAAAAGTGGAGCATTGGGGCTCCAAATGTGAGCAAAAGGGCTCCTATAAAAGCACAAAAAGGTGAATGGTAATTCAATAGAAAGCCGATTCATTTCAAAAGAAAAGGGGGCTTTCTGCGATTGCAAGGGTTGACATGGAGCCTCTGGCGGTGTGGAGGCCAGCCTTGACGCCATCCCCGTAGCCGCCATCCGAATAGGCGGCTCCTTGGCTGGCGCCTGCGTCAGGCTACCACACCGCCCCTCCATGTAAACCCATTGCAATTCTCGAAAGCAGAAGCTACTTGCTACATTTCATCTACTGGATGAACAAATGAATAATATACATCTGTTCATAGTTTGTTCACACGTGCCCCTTTGCTTCAATTAAATTTTGCCCTACACACCAATACTGCGTCGCGTTATATGCGGCGCTTTTTTTGCGTTCAAAAAGTTTACCATTAAGAAGCTAACGAGGGCCTTTCCTTGCTCGAAAATGCTGCGTATATTGGTCTGCCCGTCCCCGAAAAGCTGAAGGATATCCTGGCTCAGCTTCACCGGCGTGATGAAAAGGAATCCGATCAGAACGATGAGTAACGGTACAGAACGACGAAGGGCGGCTGGGAAACTGGCCGCCCGTTCCTTTTGGAGGCAAACATGAAATACAATGAGAAAAACCCGCCCCTCGTCTGTATGCAGACCCAGAGCACATGCTATAAGGGCACCGGGAAAATGAAGATCAAGGGCGTCCTTTGGCATGATACTGGGGCCAACAATCCCAACCTCAAACGGTATATCCAGCCCAGCGACAATGCGCCCGACCAGGAAGAATGGCTGGTGAAACTGGGGAAGAATACCTACAAAAATGACTGGAACCACGTATACCGGAAGTGTGGCATGAACTGCTGGATCGGGAAACTGGCCGACGGCTCTGTCACCACGGTACAGACGATGCCCTGGGATTACCGGCCCTGGGGCTGCGGTTCCGGCAAAAAGGGCAGCTGCAACAGTGGTTGGATTCAGTTTGAGATCTGCGAGGATGGGAAGAACGATCCGGAATACTTCGCCAGGGTATATGAGGAAGCCTGCGAGATCACAGCCTATCTGTGCAGGCTGTTCAACATCGATCCCCTGGGTACTGCTGACTGCAATGGCGTCACCGTCCCCACGATCCTGTGCCACCAGGACAGCTCTAAGCTGGGCTTGGGCAGCAACCACAGCGACATCTATGACTGGTTCCCCAAGTACGGAAAAAACATGGAAACGGCGCGGGCGGACGTGGCCTGGCTGCTGGCGGAGGAACAGGAGGCTGAACCTCCGGAGAAAGAACAGCCCATGGAGCCGGACAAACCGGCAAAGCAGGCAGAAGAAATGGATGAAAAGGCTATCTGGGATACGCTCTTTTCCTTCATCGGCAATAGCTACGGCACAGCGGGTATCATGGGGAATCTTTATGCCGAATCCGGGCTGAAGGCCAGCAACCTCCAAAACACCGGCAACAAAGCCCTGGGCCTCACTGACGAGGAATACACCGCCGCTGTAGATAACGGATACTATGATGACTTCTCTGACGACCACTATGGGTATGGGCTGGCGCAATGGACATACCCGTCTCGAAAGCAAGCGCTCCTGGCTTTTGCCCGGCAACAGGGAAAGTCCATAGGCAACTGCGCAATGCAGCTTGAATTCCTGAAGAACGAAATGGGCAAGGAACTGCTGCTGACGCTGAAAGCCGCTGGTTCCGTTCAGGAAGCCTCCGATGCTGTTCTGCTGCAATACGAGCGTCCTGCAAACCAATCCCAGGAAGCCTTGGACAAGCGGGCGGCATACAGCCAACAATTTTTCCAGAAATACGGAGCGTCTGTGTATTTCCGGGTGAGGAAAACCTGGGAGAACAAAGCATCCCAGATAGGCGCTTTCCATGTACTCCAGTACGCCAAGCGATATGCCGACAAGAATCCGGGCTATGCCGTTTTCAATGAATCCGGCATACAGATTTACCCCTCTGAAAAAGCATAACCACAATAAGAATCAGACCGCGATTCGGTGCTTCATGCCGGATTGCGGTCTGTTTGCCGTTTTTTTCTCTCCTGTGTTTATAGCGCCTGTATCTCTGACATGAGCCGGATACCAAAACGTACTCCTTGCGCGAAAGCCGCTTCTCCTTCATCCATGACCATTTCCATAAAGGCGTCCTGCGTGGCGTCCACCAACTCTTTCTTGTCTTCCGGTAGCGCGGTAAGGATCGCTTCCTGCAGCTGCGTCAATTTGTCATGATCATTGTGAACAGTCATGCTTTCAATAGGCGCATACTTCCCACGGTACAAGTCTTCCAAAATCATTCTCAATCGCCTCCAATCTCGATAGCCCCTTTTGATCGTCGAACAGTTTACCGTGAGAAGTGAAAAATTGGAAGCGGCATCCCGGAAAGTTATCAGAAAGTTATCAAATACATGATGCGTATAGGACAGCGTAATCACAACAACACAACAGCCTGGTCATAGACAATAGGTATGGTAATCATTTTATTACTAACCGCGTTGGATTTCGCCGCTCAGTCCCTCAAGAATACAGCCACAGGCCCAAGGCATCAGCGCAAACCAGGTACTGGCCGGAGAACCATCCGGGTAGGTTTCAGTGAGCAAACCTTCACAGTGGCAGAAACGTTCGCTCATCCAGCCTTTTTTCCCGTAATCATATTCTTTGTCATACGTATTGCATAGCTGACAGCTCCAGCGCAGCGTATCAGAAAGCCTGCTTTCCACATAGGCATCCTGCGTTTTTTGCACATAATAGAGCAGCTCGTCAAGAATGGATGAAGACATGGGATGAATGTGCGGATTGCAAACCGAGGTAATGCTTCCTCCGCAGCTGGACCAGCCGACCCTGCTCAACGGCGGTATCTGAATGGGCGAATTATAGCAGAATTTGAATGTGAACTCATACTCCAGGGCATCCTGCATTCGGCGGAGCAGGTTTTTATCCCCGGTTATCTCGTGCAGCCAATGCACAGCGCGAATATAAGCAAGCACACCTTCCGAATCGATCTGTTTATCGATGTCAAGGGGGCCGCCATAGCAAGTCAAATGGGTGATGTACGCGCTGTGATAGTGCTTTTCGCTGGAAAGCAGCTTGGGAAGAAATTCACGCTCGCCGGTAAGCTGGCAGAAATATGCCGCCGCCGCCAGGCACCAGGCTCCTGAAAAGGAATCGTAGCACAGTCCGGCGCCGGTATCCTCAGAAAATATGTACGGGTATTCGTCATCGCCGTTTCGCGATTTTTCTGTCACCGTCAAAACACCCGAAACGAAAGACAGCCAATCTGAATGGGTAACGCCGCACAGTTTCTTTTCATAGTCGTAGGCCTTCAGTATCAGATACAGCGCTTGCCCCACAAGATAGCCTGTATGACCGGGCGTTGGCTGACGGTCGTACCACCAGCCGCGGTTGCTCCAGGCCCCATTTTCTTCCACTGTAAACGGAAGGCCGCTTTGGGGATTCATGGATTTTTCTACGATATGGTTGATACAGCAAAGCGCCTGTTTGCGCATATCCTCCCGTCCAAGCCGAAGCGCTGCCTGGAGCATGGGAACGGCCACAGCCAGTCCATTCGTCCATGAAATGGAAGGCAAAGGGCGGAGCGAGTATTTACCGCCTTTATCGAACACGAAACCGGAATAAGCGTTTTTTTCCGGCATCCAGGCGTCCGCATAGACGGCGGAAGAAATGATTTCAATTGTTTCACGAGGGGTTAGCGCCTGCCGGGGCGGTTCATGCCAGGCTGTATAAACCCAGCGCAGCGCGGGAAAGATTCCCCGTTCATCTGCCGCGGCATAGTGAAAGATCGCCACGGTAAAAGATATTTCTTCCTTCGCTTGAAGAGAAAACACGTTATCGCCCAGAGGTTTTGGGGGATAATATGTATGAGAATTCAGGAAAAACCATGGCGCGTTTTCATAACCCAAGGTATAGCTGACCGTGCAGCGGTCAATATCACAGCCAAAGCCTGCGTATTGAAACATTTTCCCTTGGACACCGGGTTTCCAGGGGCTTTTTTCATTTCCCGATATAGCGAAATACGGAGCCGCGCTGATTCCAATAACACTGTCTCCGCTGAAAGCAAAGACCGCTGGATGTGAAAGCCGGTCACTGCGGGTGAGCCACCAGGGAGAAGCGGGAAAAGCAGTGGGGCTCTTTCGGAGCCGAGGCGCTTTGCTGTCCGTTTCCAACGGTGCGTCGCCCCGATTGGTGCCATATAAAAATCCCGGCAGAAAAAACTTGGGCTCTTTTGATGAAAAGAAAACGTCCAGCTTGAGGATGCCATGCCAGGCTTCTTCGCTGGTGTTCCTCACCGTAACATGCAATCTATAGGGATCATCCGCCGCGCCGCTGCCCATGATTTTTTCCGTCTGAACAGACAAGTCCCGCATTGTCAACGGGCGGTAGGTTTCATCCTGGCCCCGTACGCGGACAAAAGAACGAATTGTCAACATGCACAGCCTCCGACATCAATGTTTTTTTAATTATATAATAGCAGAAGTCTATTGCGCAACGATTGATTCTGCATGTTTCTTTACATATCCGGCATCATTCGAACGCTATTTGACCGATTTTTTATAAGCTGATGGCGATATGCCCACATATTTATAAAAATGGCGCAGAAAATTGGGATAGTTGTCAAAACCGCATTGTTCGGATATGGCAATCAGAGATTCATTGCCTGGAATGAGTTTCTTGGCCAGCATAATCCGGCGGTAAAGCACGTAATCATAGACGCTGCGATTCGTATACTTTTTGAACGTATGCGCCAAGTAGGAAACACTGACCCCAAAACGTCTGGCAAGTTCATCCACCCGAATCGGCTGTATAAAGTTCTCGTTAATATATACCAAAATATCACGAATGGGATTATTGGCAAGGACTGTGTTTTCTACGGGATCATTCTGTTCCACTGTTTCGCAGATCACATCAAGCAGCGGAAGCAGCAGCGAATAATCCCGGAATCGGGACAGCACCCGCTGTTCCTGCTGGTTCTGCTGAAGGCGGATCATGAGCGCTTTGCATTTTTCCGCGTCTTCCGAAGCGATGGAAAACTGACAATGGCCGTTGGAAACAACCGATTGAAAAAACTGGTCAAAGTCGATCTGCCCGCAGCTGGCGCGCTTAAGCGCGTCCGGGGTGATGTAAAGGAACGCACGTTCATAATTGACCAGGTTCTGTTCCACCACCAGTCCGTGCATGACAAAAGGCGAAATAATGAACAGCTCGTTAGGCTGCATGTCATAGATATCGTTGTTCACGCCCATATACTGTCCGCCTTGATAATGGATATACAGCTCGTAAAAATCGTGGCAATGGCTGCCCCAGACGAAATCCCCATGCTCTGTCATATGATAATTCGCTTCAAAATCAGTACGGTTATTGCCCATGGCGCTGTATTGATCCGCGGGTACAAAGGAACGGCCCATGATAATCATCTCCCTTGCCCCGATTATAATGCAGAATGTATATCTTTTCAAGGGAAACTTACGCAAAAGAATATCAAAACATTTTGATGGGGCGAAGAAAACAATAGTCATTCAAAAAGCAGAATGTGTAACTTTTTAAGCATAATCGATATAGAAATGTATCAATCTTATTTGTTATAATTTCCATGAACGGATGAAAACAGCAGAGGAGGAGCAAGCGCATGACGTCCGCATCGGTTCGATCCCCAAAGAATCGTTTTGCCTTTCTGAAAAAGGATTGGCGGCTGTATCTGATGCTGATCCTTCCTTTGGCACAATATGTTCTGTTTCGTTATCTGCCTATGGAGGGCGTTTTGATCGCCTTTCAAAAATACAATCTGTTTAAGGGAATCTGGGGCAGTAAATGGGTCGGGCTTGAAAACTTCAATTTCGTTTTTTCTTTGAAGGATTTCATACTCTCCCTGAAAAACACGCTGTTTTTGAATCTGCTGGACCTGATCGCCGGTTTTCCGGTTCCGATCATTCTTGCCATCATGCTGACAGAAATGCGTTCACTGAAGCTGAAAAGAGTGTCGCAGACGCTGCTGTATCTGCCGCATTTTCTCTCCTGGGTCATCATCGGCGGCATGGTGCTGGAAATCTTCGCGCCTACCTATGGCATTATCAATAAAACGATCATCCGCATGGGGGGAAGCAATATTCCTTTCCTGTCAGACGGGCCGCATTGGGTGGCCACATATGTGCTGGTGGGCGTATGGCAGAACATGGGCTGGGGCACGATTCTGTATTTGGCCGCCATCACAAATATCAATATAGAACTGTATGAGGCGGCGGAGATCGACGGCGCAAACAAAATGCAGCGGATCTGGCATGTAACGCTTCCCGGCATCCGCTCCACCATTGTAATCCTTCTTATCCTGAACGTCGGTCAGATGATGAACATCGGCTTCGACCGGCCCTTCATCATCGGCAACACCTTGGTGCAGCAATACTGCGACGTGATTTCCACCTTCGTATACCGCGTTGCCATGAAAGGCGCAAAATATGACCGCGGTGCGGCCATCGGTCTCTTCCAGAGCGTGATTGGTTTTATCCTGATCACGACAGCCAACTTCATTACCCGCCGTATTGGCGAAGAAAGCATTTGGTAAGGAGGAATCAGAGATGAGCCTGCACGCCGGTCAAAAGAAATGGGGCATCGGCCAGGTAATCCTGGCGATTTGCGTACTGCTGCTGGTATCGACCTGCGTTTTTCCTTTCCTGAATGTAATCGCGATCTCTTTGAGCAGCAAAAGCGCTATTTTGCGGGGCGATGTCAATTTTATCCCCAAGGAATTCACCTGTCTGGCCTACGACGTCATATTCAAGGACCGGTCCATGATCCAATCGCTGTTTTTCACAGTGGAGCTCACTGTGATCTATACCGCCATGGCAATGATGCTCACCATCCTGCTGGCCTACCCCCTGAGCAGGGAAAGGCTGAAGGGAAAGCGTTTTTTCACCTTGATGGTCATGTTTACCATGTATTTCTCCGGCGGTCTGATTCCCACATATCTGAACATTCGGAACCTGGGAATGATTGATACAATATGGGCTCTTATACTGCCGGGCGTTATTTCTACCTACAACGTGGTCATCATGAAGAGCTTCTTTCTGGGGCTGCCCAGGGAACTGGAAGAAGCCGCAACCATTGACGGCGCAAATGATTTTCAGGTGCTGTTCCGGATCATCCTGCCCCTCTCTCTTCCTTCAATCGCCACGCTGTCCCTGTTTTACGCGGTAGGCAAGTGGAACAGCTTTTCGGATGCGCTGTACTATATCAACTCCCGCAGCCTGCAGCCGCTGCAGCTGAAGCTGTATTACCTGATTAAAGGCATCACCAGCGTGGAAATCAGCATGGTGGAAGGCAACGCGGCGGACGCGGGGCGCAACGTATCCGAATCTATCGAATCCGCCAGCATCATTTTTGCCACGCTTCCCATCCTGGCTGTCTATCCCTTTATACAGAAATACTTCGTGCAAGGCGCGACGATCGGCGCTGTCAAGGGCTGATACATCCCACACGGATTGATCCGCAGACGCGGTTCATCAATATTGAAAGGAGAGATTCCCGTGAAAAAGACTCTGGCATTCCTGTTGAGCCTCATCCTCGTGATGAGCCTGGTGCCCGCCTCCCTGGCTGCAAATGATGATTGGATTACCCTCCGGGTAGAATGCTTCGACCGCAACAGCGCAGGCTTCAACGTGGAAGACTGCATGCAGCTGCACTATGCGCAGGAGCATTTCGGCGATCCCAATCATATCAAGATCGAATTCGTTTCTGTCTCCCGCTGGGAAGAATCAGCCCTGATCAACACCCAGCTGGCCGGAGGCACAGCGCCTGACCTGTGCGTGACGTATGATGCTCCCCTGCAGACCTACATCGACATGGGCGGCATCAAACCCCTGGACGAGCTGTTGGACGCGTATGGCCCCAACCTGAAAGCTTTCCTCGGCGAAGAATGCCTCAAGTACGGCATCAACGCGGAAGACGGCGTGCGTTATAACCTGGTTGCCCGCCGCCTGAGCATTGGCATGATCGGCGTGTTTGTTCGCGGCGATTGGCTGGAAAAGCTGAATATGGCCGTTCCTGCCACCCGCGATGAGTGGATCGCCTATCTGTACGCTGCCCGCGACGCCAAGCTGGGCGGAGATGTGACCCTGCCCTATGCCATCGGCATGTATGAAGCCAATCCGCTGTGGGGCTTCTCCCTGCTGGTCAACAGCTATCTGGATTGGGAAAACATTACCGAGCGGGATTACCTGGCCTCCCAGACCTGGCTGGAAACCCTGCCCGGCGCCCGGGAAGCCTACCGCCTGCTGAATACCTTCTACCATGACGGCATCATCAATCCCGACTATCCTTTGGACGCCACGGACGATTCCAACAACCAGAAATTTCACTTAGGTCAGGTCGGCACCAAGATTTCCGCCTACGATGACCCCTTCCGCATCGATACCGCTTTCCAGCAGGAAATGGCTAAAAATGTGCCAGGCGCTTATTGGCTGCCCGCCAACTGCATGACCAACAAAGATGGCTATACTTTCCACAGCACCTATGCCGCCAACGGCCTGAAAATCTTCATTCCCGGCTGGGTCAGCGATGAAGTGGCCGCAGCGGCCATCAAGTATCTGGATTGGATGTCTCTCCCCGAGAACATGTTCTTCCTGCAGAACGGTGTGGAAGGCGTGAACTATGTAGGTTTGAACGAAGACGGCATTCCTGTGGGCGTGAAAGCGACCAGCGATGTGCCCGACGAATACAAGATGCATGCGGGCGACGTGTGCTTCATTGCCAACGGCAACAATTACGGCTCTCCTGAAAAGAACGCCAGGGCTGTGGCCCTTGCCTTCACCGGCTATGAAAATTACGTTGCCCAGGCTTACGCCGATCAGCTAATAGATCCTCTGCCCGCCTGCTACTGTTCGGCGACAATCCAGGCCGAAACAGATTACAAGGAAATGGTCACCCAGAAGGAAGGAGAATTCCTGACGCAGGTCGTTACCTGCCCCGCAGATGAGTTTGACGCCACCTATGATTACTGGCTGAACCAGCTCATGGAAGCCGGTCTCCGTCAGATTCTGGAAGAACGCGGCCAGGCCTATGACAACGGCTATCTGACCGGCGTTTATCCCGCCCAATACGCGAAGTAATTCAAGCAAGAAAAAAGCATGATATGCAGGGGATATTGTCCGGATGGACAGTATCCCCTGTTCTTAGAATGGAGGATAAAAATGCAGCTGTTATTCCATCAGGATGTTCCGCTGTTTTGCTGCGAGCAAACCGCTTTCCCAGGTGTAAAAAGGGTTGCCGATCTCGTTTGCGGGGATGTGCAAAAGGTGATCGGGAAACGCCCCAAGCGGAGCGAATCCTTGAATCCGGCGCCGCAGGCGGTATTGATCGGAACGATTGGGAAAAGCGGATGGCTGCGGCAATTGTCCGAAACGGGCAGAATTGATCTATCCGCTATTGAAAACAAATGGGAATGCTACCTGTTTCAACTGGTGGAGCAGCCTTTTCCCCAGATCGGAACCGCGCTTGTGATCGCGGGCAGCGATAAACGGGGCACGATCTACGGGCTTTTCCATCTGAGCGAGCTGTTGGGTGTTTCTCCGCTGGTGGATTGGTCTGAGGCGCTTCCCGAGAAACGCGGCAAGGTGATCCTGACGGAAAAGGATACCCACATATCGAAAGAACCTTCTGTACGGTATCGCGGAATCTTCTTAAACGACGAATGGCCCGCGCTGGGCACATGGGCCAGGAACCGCTTCGGCGGCTTTAACGCGGCGTTTTACAGCCATGTGTTTGAATTGATCCTGCGTCTCAAAGGAAACTATCTGTGGCCCGCCATGTGGAAAAGCTGTTTCAGTCTGGATGGGCCCGGATTGGATAGCGCTGCCCTGGCGGATGAGATGGGTATCGTGATGGGTACGTCCCACCATGAACCGTGCATGCGGGCAGGTGAAGAATACCGTTTGATGCGCGGCAAAGATTCCGTTTATGGGGATGCCTGGGATTTTCGCGCCAATCGGGAAGGCATCCTGCGTTTCTGGGAGGATGGGCTCAAAAGGAACAAGCCGTATGATAACTATATCACAGTCGGTATGCGCGGCGAACAGGATACGCCTATTCTGGGAAACGGCGCAGGGCTCAGCGAGAATATCGCTTTGCTTCGGGATGTGCTTCAGGCGCAGAATGGTCTGATCCGAAAATGGATTCGTCCTCAATTGGATGAGGTTAAAAGGCTTTTTGTTCTCTTTACGGAAGTGGAGAGGTTTTACTATGGAGATGAGGAAACACCGGGACTGATGAATGATCCAGCGCTTGAAGGGGTCACGCTGATGCTCACAGACGATAATTTCGGCAACCTGCGCTCTCTGCCGACCCAGGAGATGCTTCCTCATAAAGGCGGCTTCGGCCTCTATTATCATCTGGATTTTCATGGCGGCGCATACGCTTACGACTGGATGAATACGAATTACCTGCCCAAAATGTGGGAACAGCTGACCACCGCATATGATGGCGGCATCCGGGAAGTTTGGATCGCCAATATCGGAGATATTTGTTTGCTGGAATATCCGCTATGCTATTTTATGGAGCTGGCTTATGATATGGATGCCTGGAGCACGAAAAGGCTGAACAGCACCGGCGCGTGGACAGCCCACTGGGTGGATCAGCAGTTTGGAGGGACTTTCACTGAAGAAAACAGGCGTGTGATCTGCCGCCTGCTGGACGCCTATACCCTGATCAACCATAACCGAAAACCGGAGATCATGAATGCAAGCGTCTATCATCCGGTTCATTTCCGCGAAGCGGAAAATCTGCTGGAACAAGCCGCCCGAATCGAAAAGGAAGCGGCGGCTTTATTGGAAAAGTGTCCTAAAAAAGCGCTTCCCGCGTTTTGGGATCTGCTGTATTACCCCGCTGCGGCCTCCGCCAATCACTGCATAATGTGGCTGTGCGCAGGAAGGAATCAGTTTTATGCTTCCCAGGGGCGCATGGAGGCCAACCGCTGGGCAGAGAGGATCAAAGCACGCATTATCAAAGACAGAAACCTGACGGCGCAATACCATGCCATCGGCGGAGGCCGCTTTGACGGCATGGCGCTGAGCGAGCACATAGGCTTTACAAGCTGGTGCTCGGACGGCTGCCTGTATCCTTCCATGACCTATGTTGAAGGAGCCAATCAGCCCAGGCTGCTGGCCGCCGATACACTGAGCGGACGTTTCACCATCGGCAGCCGCTGGACAGGAGATACCCTGCGGTTGGATGACGCGCTGCGGCAGGGTGTGTCCGAACTGCGTGTTGATTTGGCGTGTGCGAGCAGAGAACCCGTCTCTTATACATTGGAAACGGATTGCCCCTGGCTTCGCTTATCGCGTACCAACGGTGTGACAGCGGATAAGGATGTCCTCATGATCACCATTGACCGGGCGATCCTGAAAGGCCGGGATACCGGGGTGATCCTGGTGCATGGAAGCGCGGAAGCAAGAATCCTGGTTGAAGCGGAGAACCGTGATCTGTCGTCTTTTCCGGCAGGCTGTTATTTGGAAGAAAACGGTATGGTCTGTATGGACGCGGGAGGCTTTACCTCGAAACAGGACAGCATGGAATCAGCTTTTGTCCTTTTGACGCCTTACGGACGCACCGGCAGCGCTGTCAAAGTACTTCCGCCGGCGCGGGATGTATCCGATGCGGAGGAACGTCCCTGGGTGGAATATACCTTTGAAGCAAAACGGACAGGCAAATATACAATGCTTCTGTATATGGCCCCTTCCAACACAGCCGATATGCGTCATCGCTTATGCTTTGGCTTTCAATTGAATGGCGGTGAAATCATGGAAATCAATGGTGCGGAAGAAGGCTTCCAATCCTTGAAGCTGAATTGCCGGGAATGGGACATGTGTGTGCGGAACAACATCCGAATCAAACAAATGACCGTTTCCTGCACTGCCGGCATCAACCATTTGCGTCTGTACGGCGGGTCACCTTTCGTGGCCTTTGAGCGGATTGTTTTGTATCCGGCAGAAAAGGAACTTCCAGTTTCCTACTTAGGGCCTGTGACAAGCTTTCAATGTAAATAAAAAACGCATTTTCCGTTTCAATATCATATCTGCTTCGGGGTCATGAAAAAGACGCGGAAGCAGCATTTTTTCATACGTTTGACGGATGCGGCAGAAGAAATTTATCCCAAACCTCCATACGAAAAACCGGGGCCTTCAGGCCCCGGCCGGATTGTCGAAAAAGACTCCGGGATGCATCGAAGGGCCGAAGCCCTTCGATTGAAATCCGCAGGCGGCGGCATGTACGTCGCCGGGGCCCGTAGCGCCCGGAAAACCTGCCCTTGGGCCGGTTTTCAGCGTAGGGCGGGCCGGAAGGCCACGGGCAAGCAAATGAAATTTGCTTCCAATATCAATTTATGACCGTAAAATGAGCGTTTTCCAGGCACACTTGCCCGGAAACGTCATTTTACAACAAATTGATGTCCCCATCGAAAGACTGCTTTAGCTGACTTTCGATGGCAGGTTGTCGACTTTGTCGACAACCTGACCGGGGCCTTCAGGCCCCGGCGCAATATGATAATTGTTCGTCTGCCGATTATTGCGCGGCAGCGGTCAGATGCACGGGACCGCCGATCATGTTGCCTTCCATATCCACAGAGCGGAACACGAACACGGAAACTTCCGTTCCTGCCTCCACAGGTTCAGCATAGGTGACCGTAACCGTTTGGCAGCCTTCATCCCATGTCCATTCATATCCCGACACAGTATTCACCGCGAGGGCAAAATCATGAGGATTAACCGGTTTACTGAAGGAAAGGACGAAACCGTTCTCATCGGAAGCGGCCAGGGTGATTTCAGGCGCATAGGCAGACTTGCCGTCTTTGGTGATTGCCGGACGGATCTCATCCAACGGCTTGAACGCACCATTTTCATCATAATCGCTGTACCAATTCCCCAGGATCGGCCAAACGTTATCATCCTTGGGCAAACCAAGCTTCGGTGTGTTCTGCCGCAGCTCTGGCTGCCAGGTCGGCGTCTGGGTGTTAATGGTCTGATAGGTGGTCTTAAAGCGCATCCGGTTTCCGCTGGGGCAGAATTTCTCGTATTCCACATCCATGTTGACGATATAGCCCTGGAGCGCTTCGATTTTGGCATTGCGCACAGAGAATACGATGACGCCGCCCATAGGTGCCTCATAACCCATAGTGCCGGGATACAGGGTCAGCGTAGCGCCGAAGGGCTGCAGATAGCCGCTCTGCGGAATGACCGTGCCATCTTCCAGAACAATTTTATTGTCATAATCGTAGATGTCCGCGGGCACCGCTTCGCCGTTCAGATAAAGCAGTACGGGGTCTTCGGTGCTGTCGTAATTCGTCAGCTTGGTAGTGAAGCAGATGCCGGAACCTACATCATGGCCCAGTGCGCTGTTATCTCCAACGGCATGACGAAGAGCGTCATTGATCGTCCATCCGCAGATGTCGATGGTGCGGCTGTCCAGATCCCCAATGGCAGTGGCGGAATAGCGGCCGCCCTTTGCCTGCTCTGCGGTAATGGAAATCGTGGCGATACCGTCTACTGCATCGGCGGAAAGAACGGTTTCTCCGTCAGTCAATGTCAGCTCAACCTTTGCTGCATCGGTATGGAACTGGAAAGTCATGGGCACGCCTTCGGTGACGTTGTTCTGTTCAGTCCACAGGATGTGTTTGCCAGGCCTGGCCCAGCGAATAGCGGAAGAAGAAAGATAGTAAGGATAACGGGTCATTTCAAAGGCGGATTCATACACCTTGGTCGGCATGATGGTGCCGTTTCCGTCAATGGCTTCAATACCATTCTCTTTGGTGAGCGTCTTATGGTATTTGCGAACGAAATTCTCTGTGCCGTAGAACAGATGATCCATGATCGCCATGAGTTCAGGCAGGTCTCGATCCTGACTGGCATGCGCCAGATCGCGGGCAATGGCAACGACGTTGCCGCCCTGGCCCAACAGTTCAAAAGCTTCTTTGGCTGCCAGGATATTCAGGATGCAAGCGGGATGGTTGCCCCAACCATTGGTTCCTTCACCGGTCCAGGTGATAATGTAGCGTTCCTCCTTGGGCGTGGCGAAGGACGCGAGTACGGAATGGATATCAAAGGGCGTATTATCCGCCACATCGGGGCGCACCGTGAAAATCTGGGCTCGATCCAGGAACCATTGATCTTCACCGGTGTTTTGTATCGCACGCTGCATGGTTTCATTCAATCCATAGGGGAAATCATTCACCGTTCCGGCGGTATCCTGGATCGGCGGTTCATAGCTGAAGAGCTCGCCTTCAGTCAAATACCGGAAGCCGATCAAACCTGCGGAACCGGAATCGCAGGGGGCGGCAATATCAAAGCGGGTATCTCCATTGTCGCCCGTGTCATACAAAGCAGCCATCAAGGCGCGCTTGCCGTTGTTGGAGCAGCCGGTGACAGCGGAGGAATACACGTCGATATCGGGGATGATCACATTTTCATTGAGCGCCTCTTTTTCTTCAGCGGACAGGGCCATATAGTTCTCAATGGCGTCCAAGGCACGGCTGGCGATCCAGGCGGAGTGCATCAGGTCGCCGCTGTCCACCATGTATTCGTTTTCGGTGGTGTTGTCGTTGTGAACAACGATGTCTTTCGGAGGATAGAGCTTTTCATATACGCTTACCTGTCCGTTGTCGGGATCGGCGGTATCATTCACCTGGATGTAAGCGTAGCCGTTATTGTTGAGCGTCACGATCTGCTGCTCGGTCAGCCCGCTGATGGCCACCACCAGGGGATAGCCGGTGCCGTAGCGGCTGGAATGCGCGTCACGCACTATGCCGTCTACTGTCGGCGCTTCGGCAGGGAAGCGGACGCTGAATGTCCAGGTCACGCCCTCCTTGGCGGCTTCGCTCACATAGGCGGCATTGGCCGGATTGGTGTCCTTAATCAGCATCTCAACCGTTACGGTAGGCAGCGTGACGCGGGTCACCGCATCGGTATGCTCCTGCCAGGTGTCTCCCTCCTTCCAGGCTGCCAAACCTTCGGGCATTTCAAAGTCCTCGCCGCTGTATACGAAGGAATCATTCGGCGCAATGTCGCTGTAAAACAAACCCATGCCCCAGGCAGAAAAGTCACGTTCAGTCATGGTGAAGGAATTCTCCGGCAGGCGGGGCAGCGCCGTATAACCCCAGCGGGAAGGCGCGCTCTGCATGATGCCGTCCGCCCACTGATAGTCATAATTTTCCCGCACAGCCGTTACTGCGGTGTCACTCTTGAGCGGGTCCATGCGGCTGCCATACAGGTAATACTGCGCCATGTCTTTGATTTCCGCGGCACGGGCATCCCATTCATCAGGCGTTTCAACTCGCCCGCTTCCATCGGGATCGGCGGTTTTGTCATAGAACTCAAACAGATCCGGCAGGTTGGGGTTTTCCGGCAGGTTTTCCAGCTCCGCCGGATAGGGGAAGTAGCTGCGCGGTGCTTCCGTATTCTCTGCCAATACAGCAGAGTGAACGGAGAGCAGCATGGCCACTGCGAGGAACAGGCTCAATGTCTTTTTCATGTTCGATCCTCCCTTTTTTGTTTTGCGATCCTGTATTCTCATCCTGGAGAAACAGACGGCATTCTTTACATACCATGATACAAGATCCGTTATTGTTTTCAATTACGTATCCTGTCCATTTCTATACAGAATCTGCATTTCTTATTCTGGGGAGTGAAGCGCGAATGATACTGAATCTTCCGTTCCGATCAGGTGGTCAAATGAGGATCGATCCTTCATCTCAGTTTGGTTAATAAGTTCGAACGCCATTGCTTTGTCCTTGCACACGGTCACCATATAGGTACCAATCACATCCAGCCCAAAATCATCCGGCAAGGAAACGTTGACAGGTTGATCCGGCCAAATTCTGTGTTCAAATATCATGCTGACCTACGTGTTTCATTTTGAAAAACCGCCCAGGTATTTAAGGCTCTCCTTGGGTTTTCTTTTCTGGGTGGCGCGATCAACGGCAATAAGACCGAAGGTCATGGAGAAACCTTTTTGCCATTCAAAGTTATCCATCAGGCTCCAGTGGCAGTAACCTTTCACAGGGATCCCGTCATTCAGACAGTTTTCCACGCCCTGCAAAGCCCTGCGGATGAATTCCACCCGGCGGGTATCATCGGATGTGGCAATGCCGTTTTCGGTGACAATGAGATTGCCGGGAAAGTCCGAGTGCACCTTGCGGATCACATGCTCCAGGGCTTCGGGATAGAACTCATAG
>JAFWQM010000162.1 GCA_017509065.1 Clostridia bacterium | reverse complement strand
GCGTAACGGAACGGGACTGGATGGCAAGCGGCTGTGCAGCCACCGTGGAACCGGGCAGCGACTGCTGGGGAACGGATGGCGGATGCAGTATGTGTAATATAAAATATGTAAATAAGCCGGAATGCACCTGTCCCAGATGCAACAGATTCAGCGCATTTTACCCTTATAACGCCCTTGGCACCTGGTTTATAAAATGCAGGTACTGTGGAATATACTCAACGTCGATTGCGGAATTACAAGCCCATGGGCTATGGTAAGGGTAAGGAGGCAACAAATCCATGACGGAGATTTCTAAGGAACTGTTGGAAAAGCTGACGAACGCGAAAACCAGGGAAGAAGCGGCGGCGCTGCTGAAAGCGGAGGGCATCGAGGACGCGCCGGAGGAAAAGATTTGGGAGCAGGTGCAGCAGCTCCGCGTCCCGGAGGCCCAGGAATTGTCCCTGGACGAACTGGACGACGTGGCAGGCGGCGTAACGGAACGGGACTGGATGGCAAGCGGCTGTGCAGCCACCGTGGAACCGGGCAGCGACTGCTGGGGAACGGATGGCGGATGCAGTATGTGTAATATAAAATATGTAAATAAGCCGCAATACAACTGTATCAGATGCAACAGATTCAGCGCACAGAGACATTATAACATCTTTGGCACCTGGTATATAAGATGCAGGTACTGTGGAGTATTCGAAACGTCGATTGCGGAATTACAAGCCCATGGGCTATGGGGTAATTGAAGACAAACCATGAAAAGCCCATGGGCAGGGTATTGGCAAAAGCATTGCGTCATGGGTGATACATTCTGCCAGACCGGGGAAACCCGGATTGGTGAATTTCCCAAAAAAGAAAGCCATGCCGGATTTGTCCGGCAATACCATGAAACAGCGGGGGCGGCACGATGAAGGATTCAACAGGCGGAAATGTGGAACAGCTTCTGCATGGCGCTGCCTTTCCCAATCCCGCCCACAGGGAGGCCCTGCGCGCCCGGCTCTTTGAGGACGCAAGGGAATTGGATTTGGACGATCTGGCCCTGGTGGCGGGCGGGGCGGCTCTGCCGGAAGCTGAGCCGGAGGACTGGACCCATTGGCCCGACCCTATGAACCAACAATCATCATAGGCAGATCATACAATGAATAACGAGCACATCTCCGGCGTATTGAAATGTCTGGCGGCAGAATATCCCCAGCTATACTTGAACCCAGACGCGGATTTGCAGGAAGCCTACCGCCGCGTCGTCCTGCGGGGCGAGGAGCCGGAAAGAAAAAGCCTTGCCCACTATCAGGGCGACCCCGCGGATCGGGAAGAACTGATGGACACACCAGCAGGGCAGGTTCGGGTAATCACCCTGGGCAACCGGCGGGATTTTGAGCTTGTGATGCGGGGCCTGCTTGCTGCGAAGTCCGGGCCCCTGACCCCCATCCCGGAAAGCCAGGGCGCGGCCATGGTAACGGTATTCAACTGGCCCCGCATTCACGCGCATCTGGCCCGTTTCCCGGAGGATGAGCGGGCGGCGGAGTTAAAGCGCTTTACATCCGTAAAAGAAAACGATGTGGATATGCTGGTGGTACTGTCCCGAGGGCCTTACAGCCATGTGAACGCCGCGGCGGCGGGCTGTACAGAGGAGGAATGGCTTGCCCTTTCCGATACCATCCGCCGCTATCATGAATTGACCCATGTGATCTGCCGCAGACAGTTTCCCGGCGACGTCGCCCCCATCCGGGATGAACTGGTGGCTGACGCGGTAGGGCTGTACGCCGCATATAGGCGCTTTGACCGCAAGCTGGAGGAGCTTTTCCTTGGCATTCAGGATGGGCGCTATAGCGGTGGGCGGTTGGGCAATTATACCGACAGGCCGGAGGAAATAACGGCCCCTGTTTGCGCCGCGCTGGATCGCATGGATGCTGCCATTCATGCCCAGCCAGAAGTGATACCCTTTGCGCTGATTCCCGCGCTGATGACAGCCGCAGACATAGGAGAAAATGCGAAATGAGATGTCTGGCGCTGATGCACCTGGAAAAGAAGGTCGCCACGATATGCGGCGACGGCTCCTGTGCTGTTCATTGTCCCTCATTCATGCCCTTTAACCTGCGGTTGGAAAACGCGGATGGAAGCGATTGCGATTTGCGGGCGAAAAACCTGGATCAATTCTATCATTGGTGCGCCGCCCGTCCCCTGACGCTGGAAAGGAACGAAGCGAAGGATTTCCTCATCCGGCATGGCTTCCAGGAAGACAAAACAGACAGGGAACGGGCGGAAATCGCGCTGCGCTGCCACGGGCTGTGCCAGACGGACGCTTTCTGGATTCGGGAGATAGAAGAAAACATTCGCTTCGATCAGATCAATCTGTTCGATTCCCCGCTGTCGGACGAATATGTGGATATTGTGCTTCGGGATCGGGGGATGATCGCAAAAAACCTGGGGCTAATGGATGAAGCATCCGCGCTTGCTGAAACAAACACGCCGAACGTATGGGCTCGGCGGGAGGACGGCTATTGGCTGCTCAAGGCTGGCGCACCGGACGAAGTGGCGGCGGAATGGACGGCCAGTCAAATCGCCCGCTGTTTTGATGTGGATCAGGTGCTGTATGAACCAGCGGCCTATCAGGGCAGGCTGGTCAGCCGCAGCAAATTGGTCACTTCAAAGGAATGGAGCATCGTTTTCGCGGGCGATATGGTGGAATACCTGCGGAACGAGGGAAAAAGCCTGTGGGAACTGGTTTCCAGTCAGGATAAATATGGCTTCCACATGATGAACATCATCGACTATCTGATCGGCAACACGGACAGGCATTGGCGAAACTGGGGCTTCTGGGTCAGCAATGAGGACAATCAGCCGGGAAAGCTGTTTCCGCTGATGGATTTCAACCGTTCCTTCCGCGCTTACGATTCCCTGGAAGGGGATCAATGCTTCCCCTTAAAAGGGAAAATGACCCAAAGGGCCGCCGCTGTTTGGGGCGTTCAGAAAATCGGGCTCAATCAAAACAAGGCATTGCCGAAAGACCTGCCCTCGCTTTTTTCTGATTTGAATATGCTGTGTCAAACGAGAATGGACGTCATGTTCCAAGCCCGCCTGGATGTGTTGCGGCGGGCGGCGCGTCGCTGAGCGAAACGGAAGGCAGACAATCTGTCAGTTTGTTTAAACGGGAGATGAATCTCATGAACAGAAAAACAATTATGTCGATGCCGGTGGCTTGCTTGCCACTCCAAAGGAACAGGCGCGGGAAGGGACGGCGGTTGGGCTGACCGTATTTCCCTTCCTGCCTTATTCTAATGAGGGATTGCGCCTCAAGGCGCTTCCGGTATATGCCGCTATCGCAAGAACCTGTCTGATGATTGCGGGAGGTGAGGTACAGAAAAAGTCCCTCCGCTGTGAAAGCGATACGACCTGTTTGTTCCCTCGTTCGCACTCATGGCTGGAAGGAAGGAACGCTGCCCCATCATCAAGGGAACAACAATCATTGAGAGGAGAAATAGATCATGAAAAAGTTCGTATCCCTGTTCGTGGCGCTCTGCATGGTGTTCACGATGATTCCCGCCCTTGCGGAACCCGTTTCTGAGGAACCCCCCATTGAGGAACAGACCACTGAACAAGAAGCCGACCTGGGCGAACTGCTGGGTCTGCTGGGCGGATTGTTTGGCGGCGAAGCCGATGAAGGCGAAGAAGGCGCTAACCTTGACCTGTCCGCGCTGCTGGGCGGACTGCTGGGCAGCGAAGCCGGTGAAGGCGAAGAAGGCGCTGACCTTGACCTGTCCGCGCTACTGGGCGGACTGCTGGGCAGCGAAGCCGGTGAAGGCGAAGAAGGCGCTGACCTTGACCTGTCCGCGCTGCTGGGCGCGCTATTGGGCGGTGAAGAATCGGAAACCAAGTCTATCGAAACCGTCTATGCGGCGGCGGAAACCAAGGAACAGTTCTTTGGCACATGGAACCTGACCAAGGCCACGATCTTCGATGTTCCGGTCACGCTGGAAGATGTTGCTTCCCTGCTGGAAATTCCCCTGACGCTCCAAGTCATTGTTGCCGACGGCAGCTTCGCCATGGTAGCCGAAGGAGAGCCTAAGCCAGAAGAAGTGACCATGGAACTAGTGGACGGCGCGCTGAGCCTGACCCAAGAGGGCAACGAAACCATGGTGCTGAAGCTGACCGACGCGGGCGAGCTTGTGATGGAAATCGGGTTCGTGAGCCTGTATTTTGTGCCCGTCCCCGTGGAAGCGGAATAAATTTTTCCAGAACGTAAATCAACGCAGGACGGAAGTCCGTCCTTGCGCTTGCTTGCGCAGACCCATCATTCAATCAAAATAGAAAGAAGGAAAGAATCATGAACAAAACCCTGAAAGCCATTCTGACGTTCGTCGGTGTTACTCCCGCCTGCGCGGCTGTCGGCTCCCT